>DASQAT010000042.1 GCA_035635555.1 Candidatus Dormiibacterota bacterium | reverse complement strand
GAACATCTCCTCGTCGCTCCGCGGGTAGTCGCGCGACAGGTCGTCCATCACGGCCCGGACCGACGCGAGCGTCGCCGCCCGGCTTCCCCAGTCGAGACTGAGCCCTCTCCTCCTGCCCACGTCCTTCGCCACCTCGACGAGAAGGCCCTGGGTCTCCTCGACCCTGGCCTGCGCCCCCGCGAAGAGCGCCGCGGCGGTCTGGCCGTCCGCGAGCCGGAGATTGTGAACGAGCCGCCAGTCGTATTCCGTCTCGCCGCAGGCGTAGCGATCGGAATCGGCGAACGGCCGGTAGGCCTCCTGGAGGAACTCTCCGATGTCCCGGAAGGCCCTGGCGGCTTTCTGCCCCGCGAGGCGCAGCCGCCTCGTCAGATCCTTCGCGAACGGCCGGCTCTTGAGGAACCCCGACGCCTGATCCGGGAGCGTCTGCCCGAAGTAGCTCGCGTTGCTCCGCGCGATTTCGATCCCGTCGTACTGCACCATCCGGTGGTCCGGCACGTTCCCCGCGCGGATCCCGTCCTGAAGGACGCCCCGCACGGCGCTGAGGAACGGGGGAACGGCCAGGACGCGGCGCGCGACGCGCTCCCACTCCTCGACCGTGCCGCGCCCGCCATCCGGCATCCCGGCCATCTGCTGGATCTGCCAGTCCACGCCCCGGAACGGGGCGACCATGTAGGTGTCGACGCTCCGCTGGTCGTAATGAAGGTCCTCGAGAAGGTGAAGCATGAAGCGGATCTGCGCGCGCACCACTTCGCGGTCTATGCCGTCGCCGGGTGGCAGCGAGGCCGGATCGACCCGCTCGAGGTCGGAGAGGATCGAGCGGTAGAAGGCGATCTCCGAGGCCCGCCCCTGCTTCGTGACGTCGGGGAGCGTCGAGTCGATGTCGGCCAGCTCGGGACTGTAGCCGTCGACTCCCAGGTAGGTGGCCGTGACCGGGTTCCTCTTCAGGAAGCCGATGAAATAGCGCTCGCGGATATCGGACCAGGGCACGCGGGTGACCCTTCCGGCGCAGGCGAGAGGGGCTGCGAGAAACGCCGCGAGGAGGGCGAGGACAGCGAAGGTCCGCCACGACATCAGACTTCGTCCGCGTCCCATCGTCTCACGGACCCTCCGCCGGCGGGGGCGCATGATACCATTGTTCACCATGAGGACCGGTCGATCCCACCGCATCAGGCGACGGTCCGAGGTCGCCCGTCCGCTGTTCGGCGCCGTCTGCCTCTTCCTGGCCTGTGGCACCGTATTCTCGATCCCGCCGGCCGCGCCCGTGCCGTCCACCGGCGCCCCTCATCCCTCGGCCCCCGTCGTGAAGGTTGCGGGGATGACCCTGGAGATTCGCTCGGGCCGCGTCGTCGTGACGGAGGTCGCGCAGGGCTCGCCGGCCGAGCGCGCCGGTGTCCTTCCTCTCGACGTCCTGCTGGCGGTCAACGGACGCAGCCTGGTCGACCTCGATCCGATCACGCCCCAGCAGGTGCTGGGTCTGCTTCCGCGGGAGCCGACCCTCCGCACGCGCCTCGTCCTGGGTCGCGGGGCGGGCACGCTGTCGGTCGATCTCCCCCAGGATTTGACCGGCACCTGGGCGGTCCCCGTCCCCCCCGAGGAATTGCGGCCCGGAGCGCTTGCCCCCTTGTTCACGGGACGGGACCTGCACGGCAAGGAGGTCGCCTTGAAGGATCTCCTCGGCAAACCGGTCCTGCTGGATTTCTGGGCCAGCACGTGCCCCCCCTGCGAGCGCGCGGCCATCCCCCTCCGCCGCATCGCCGAGCGCTACGAAGGGAAGCTCGTGATCGTCGGGATCAGTCTCGACGAGGACCGGAAGGCGTTCGAAGCCTTCGTCTACAATCAGCACCTTCCCGGGGTCCAGCTGTTCGATGGGGGCGGCTGGCGCAGTCCTGTGGTCCGTCTCTACGGGGTGCCGGCGAACGGCATTCCCTACTACGCCCTTCTGGACGCGAGCGGCCGTGTCGCGTCCCTCGGCGACCTCGACCACGCGGAACAGGCGATCGAGTCGCTGACCGCGTCGCCGCGCTAGATCCTCTCCTCCTCCACGCGGGGAAAGACGCGGCGCAGCCACAGAGGGGTGATCATCGTGGTGACGAGGACCATCAGGACCATCACCGAAAAGATATCTCCGCCGATGATCCCGTGCGCCAGGCCGTATCCCGCGACGATCAGGCCGACCTCTCCGCGGGAGATCATCCCGACGCCGACCCTGAGAGCCTCCTCGTAGCGCAGCCCCGCAAGCCAGGCGCAGCCGCCACAGCCGATCACCTTCGCCAGGACCGCGATCGCCAGGATGAAGAGAGTCAGGGGGATCTGGCCGAGGAGCTGCTTGACGTCCGCCCGCAGACCAATGTTGATGAAGAACACCGGCACGAGGAAGGAATAGGCCAGCGGGTGGATGCCGCGGTCGATCCGTTCCTTGAATGATGTCTGGGCGAACAGCACACCCGCCATGTACGAGCCGGTGATGGCCGCGACACCGCCCAGGTACTCGGCCGCGAAGGCATAGAGGAACGTGACCACGACCACGAGGGCCATGAGCGGCTCGCTCACCCGCAGGCGGCTCGCGGCCGCGGCGAGCCTCTCCAGGTGGCGGCGTCCCAGGAACCAGGAGAGCAGGAAGAACAAGGTCATCCGCACGCAGACCCAGACGACCCCCGCGAGCGAGCCGACCGTCGTTCCGCCCGGCCCGCCGGCGGCCGGTCCTCCGGGAGGCGCCGCCACGGGTGCGGCGTGACCGCCGCCGACGAAGGCGCCCACGAGCGACAGCACGATGATCCCCATGACGTCGTCGATGACCGCGGCGCCCAGGATCGTGCTTCCCTCCCGGGAGCGCAGGCTCTTCAACTCCATGAGTGTCTGGGCCGAGATGCTGACGCTGGTCGCCGTCAGCACCGCGCCCATGAAGAACCCCTCCCCCCAGCCGTACCCGAACAGGCGGGCCGCAGCAGCGCCCCCCACGAGCGGCAGGAGCACGCCACCGAGCGCGGCCCAGAACGCGACCCTCCCGACCCGGCGCATTTCCCGGAGGTCGGTCTCCATCCCGGCGACGAACATGAGCAGGATGACGCCGATCTCCGCAATGACCTGCACGATCCCGCCGAGATCGAGCCGGGAAGCGTCCCCGGCGCGCGGTGCGAACACGCTCCAGCGCAGGACATTCAGCAGGCTCGGGCCGAGGAGGAGTCCGGCCAGGACCTCTCCGAAAACGGCCGGCTGGCCGAAGCGGTTGCTGAGGGTTCCGGCCCCTTTCGAGACGACCGTGACCAGAGCGAGCAGGAGCAGGACCTGAAGCACGAGGCTCATGCAAGGGCCCTCCTATCGCAGCCGCGGCCGCGCGTCAAGTGCGTTCGTCCGAATCGTGCTACTCTGCGCCGTCTCATGCGTCCTCGCGCGGCTCTCTGGCTCGCACTCCTGCTTCCCGGGTTCGCATTCGCCTCCGGCCTCGACGACCCCCTGCCGATCCGCGACCCGTTTCCTTTCAAGCTCCTGTTCCTGGACCAGCCCCCTTCGGCCGCCGCGCTGCAGCCGCCGCTCGGGGCGCGTTTCTCGATCAATTCGTCCTATGTGAACACCATGGTCGCGACCAACGACCTGGTCGAGCTCTACAACCGGGACCCGTCGTATCGCGGCATCGTGACCTTGGGTGTCCTGCAGATGGTGGCGAACGCCCAGCCTTCGCGGACCGCTTTCATCTTCGACGGCGAGACTCTGAGGACCACGCTGCAGGCGCGTGTCGGGATCACACAGCGATTCGAGCTCGGCGTGGACGCGCCGTTCCTGTCGCAATACCGCGGGTTCATGGACCCTCTCATCGACGAATTCCATCAGCGATTCGGACTGCCCGACGGCGGTCGCACCGGTTTCGATCACAACCAGTTCCGCGCCGGGTACATCGGCGACGGGGTGACGGTGTACTCCGATGAGGCACCGGGCGGCCTTCGGCTCGGCGATGTGGTCCTGTCGGCGGCCGGGGCGCTGCTCGTCGAGGGCCGCCGTTCCCCCGCCATGTCCCTCATGCTCTCCGCCAAGCTTCCCACGGGGGACTACCATACCCTCGATGGGAGCGGCTCGCTCGATTATGGCGGGACGCTGCGTCTCTCGAAGAGGTGGGGGCGGTCGACGGCGCACGCCGGGTTCAGCTTCAACTCGGTCGGCGAATGGCGGCTCGCCCCGAGCCTGGCGCTGCACAACTCGCGCAGC
This sequence comes from Candidatus Dormiibacterota bacterium, assembly GCA_035635555.1. Classification (NCBI taxonomy): domain Bacteria; kingdom Bacillati; phylum Candidatus Dormiibacterota; species Candidatus Dormiibacterota bacterium. Next base: position 21,744 of record DASQAT010000042.1, on the reverse strand, counting down.
CTGTTCGGCGCCTATGTCTTTTCCGCGACGCCGGACACCTGTCTCATCCTGCAGGCCCTCCGCACCGCCGGACCGTTTCCGTTCCGCTCGGGAAACGACCTGGGGAAGGTGGCGATGGAGGTCGCCGGGGGCTTTCGCCACCGGATGGCGCCGGGATTCGAGCTGGAGTGGTCCTTCATCGAGAACATCGACCCCTATTACAACACCCCCGACGTCGGCGTCTTCCTCGGCCTGAACTACCGCACCGGTGGACCCGCCCCGAACACCGGGGGGCTTCCCGAAGGCGGTCCACCAAGTCGCTGAAAAATCAGGGGCTTCATGGCCAGGGACGGGCCGCGGGCGAGCCTCGTCCGCCGCGATGCCGTCGCCCGGGCGACCATTCCGATCGCTTATCATTTGCATTGCTTTCACCCCGACGTCGCCGTATAATTCCGCCGAAATCACAGACAGGTCGCGGGTTTCCGGGGAATGCACACCGTTGCTGGCCCGGAATAATACACTTCCTCTCGGGAGCTAACGTGGAACCACTCGACAAGCTCGTCATTGGCGAACGCATCAAGTCCCTGCGAAAGAGCAAGGCGCTGCGGCAGTGGCAGATGGCCGAACTTCTGGGCGCCACGCAGCCCGCGGTGCACAAGTACGAGAACGGTATCCTGCCCGAAGTGAAGCGGCTGCTCGAGCTGGCGCGCATCGGTCACACGTCGATCGAATGGATTCTCACCGGCCGGCACTGGGAGAACGGGGCGACCGAGATGGAAAGACTCAAGTCTGACGTCTACGAGCTCGCGTACCAGTTCAGCGCCTTCACGCCGGAGGAGCGGCGGATCCTCGCCGACGCCCTGGAGGTGATCAATGGGGCGGTCGCGGCGGTGCGGGAATCCAGCAAGCGCGAGCCGCGCGAGCTCGGCGAGCTCGAGATCGGCCGCGCGCTGAAGTCGTTCGAGAAGCACAGCCGCGAGTCTCTGATGGCGGCGCTGTCGGTCTACGACGCGGTCGTCACCACTCTGGCGAACAGCAAGGTCCGCGACCTGCGCAGCTTCGGTCAGGGCGGAGCCGAGGACGTCCCCGCGGACAGGCCCCTCCGGATGCCGGTGCTGCAGAAGAACGCGGGCTGATCCGTGGCGCGCCCGCGCACGGCGGGCCGCGAAGACCTGGCTCTTCCCCCGGGCGCGACCGGCGGCCGCACCCTGGCTTGATTGACAGGCCTCCGGTCCGCGTCTAACCTCCTGGCATGGAACTCTTCTCATCGGACCCGGACTCCCCGCGTCCCGGCGACCCGGCGCGCGCGCCCGAGTCGGCGCCCCTCGCCGATCGAATGCGTCCCGAAACTCTCGACGAGCTCGTCGGGCAGGACGAGCTGATCGGCCCAGGACGGCCGCTGCGCGCGGCGATCGAGCGCGACCAGGTCCGTTCGATGATCCTGTGGGGGCCGCCTGGATCCGGGAAGACCACTCTGGCGCGTCTCGTCGCCCGCCTGACGCGGGCCCAGTTCATCCAGTTCAGCGCCGTCCTTTCCGGCATCAAGGAGATCAAAGACGTCATGCGCGCGGCCGAGCAGTACCGGCGCGCCACGGGACGGCGAACGATTCTGTTCGTGGACGAGATCCACCGCTTCAACCGAGCGCAGCAGGACGCCTTCCTGCCCTACGTCGAGAGCGGCGCCATCACGCTCATCGGCGCGACCACGGAGAACCCGTCGTTCGAGGTGAACGCCGCCCTGCTGTCGCGCTGCACCGTCCACACGCTGCCGGCGCTCTCCGAGCGGGCCCTCGCTCTGATCCTCGACCGGGCGGTCCGGTCTCCGCGGGGTGTGGCTTCCCGGCGCGTCGTAGTTTCCGAGGACGATCTCCTGTACCTCGCGTCCCTGTCCGGAGGGGACGCGCGGCGGGCGCTCAACATCCTGGAGCTTCTCGCGACGACGACGGCCGAGGCGGCCGACGGTACGCGCCCCGTGGACCGGGCCTCGATCGCGCGGGCCGCCGAGCGCGCGCCGCTCCTCTACGACAAGGCCGGCGAAGAGCACTTCAACCTGATCTCGGCGTTGCACAAGTCGCTGCGCAACAGCGACGCCGACGCCGCCCTGTACTGGCTGCTGCGCATGCTCGAGTCGGGAGAGGACCCGCTGTATCTGGCGAGACGTATGGTGCGCTTCGCGTCGGAGGACGTCGGGAACGCCGACCCGCAGGCTCTGAGGGTCGCTCTCGACGCCAAGGACGCGTTCGACTTCCTTGGGATGCCCGAGGGGACCCTGGCCCTGGGCCAGGCGGCGGTCTACCTGGCGCTCGCGCCCAAGAGCAACGCGCTGTACGTCGCCCTGGGCCGGGTCCGCGAGGATCTGGACGCGGGTCTCACCGACCCGGTCCCGCTCGCGATCCGGAACGCTCCAACGGGACTCATGAAGAGTCTCGGCTATGGCAGAGACTACCAGTACGCGCATGACGTCGAGGAAGGGACGACGGACATGGAGTGCCTGCCCGACCGCGTGCGCGGGCGGCGGTACTACGAGCCGAAGCCTGTCGGTTACGAGAAGACGCTGGTCGAGCGGCTCAAGGAGATCAGGGACTTGAAGGCGCGCCTGCGGGAGCGCCGGGAGATCAAGCGGTCGCCCTGATCGCGGAGGATGGCCGGATCAGCATCCAGGTGACGTCCTTCTCCGGGCAGGAATTGCACATCGGGAAGACCTTCCCCGCTTGGAGCTCCAGGGTGAGCTCGCGACCCGCCAGATGGCAGTTCTGGCACCGGTAGGTTCCGGAGATTCTGCAGATCTCGCCGCTCTTCCAGGTCCTCGAGGAGTTCACGCGTGCCTCCGTGCGGTGCGGCGGACAAGAGAAGAGGGGTGACGGCGTCACCCCTCGCGAGCCAGTTCACAATGAAGGGGGACCTATCTCTTCCCCTTCTTCATCTTTCCCCCCTTCTTCTTGGCGCCTTTCTTCTTTTTCGGAATGGCCACTCACCCCCTTTCGCGTCGCACCGAGGCATCATCCGAATGCGATCGACGATCGAAAAAATCCGTCGCCGGTATAACATCGAAGTTGATCGACTGTCAATAGATCGCGCGTCCTGCGCCCCTCCGGCGATCGCGCGGGGCGGGATCGATCGAGGGCGCGAGGCTTACGACTGCCCGATGATGCTCCGGGCGCGCTTGCCGGGGGGCGCGCCGGCGCGCAGCGTGATGACGTCGATGGTCGGACGGCAGAGGAAACGGACGGGGAGCCACGACCAGCCGAGCCCGCGGCTCACGTGCAACCGCACCTCCCGTGCGACGTCGTACCATCCCTGCTGGTGATCGCGCGAGGCGTACGGGATATAGAGCGCGCCGATGATCGGCAGGCGCACCTGGCCGCCGTGCGTGTGGCCCGCGAGGACGAAATCGATGTCCCAGTTGCCCAGATCGCGCACGACGTCGGGGCTGTGGGCGACGAGGATGCAGGCGTCGCTGCGCGAGACGCGCGCCATGGCGAGCCTCAGGTTGTCGTGTCCCGTGACCGGATCGTCGAGACCGGCGATCACGATCTTCCCTCCCGGGTAGAGGATCGTCCTGCTGCTGTTACGGAGAAGGGTGAAGCCTGCGCTCTCCACGACCTCCGGACCCCAGGTTCCGGGGACCCGGTCCCCGTAGTCGTGGTTGCCCCAGACGACGAACTTGCCGTAACGCGCGCGCAGCGCGCCGAGAAACGATCGGAGCTCCTCCCGGTGATCGTGCCCGCGGACGAGGTCGCCCGAGATGACGATGATGTCCGGGTGCGCGCTGTCGATGATCTCGATCGCCCGCCGCTCGCGATACCCCAGTGACGCGATATGGATGTCGCTGATGTGCACGAGCGTCAGGTCGGGGGCGATCGGGCGAATCATCGGCAGGTACTCGACCGAGCGCACGACCTCGATCCAGTTCGGCTCGACGAGCGTGGCGTCCACCACCATGCCGCAGAGGAGGACCCCGGCGCCCAGCAGAGCCCATCGTCCTGCGCGGGACCGGGGCAGAGAAGGCATGCCCACCAATATAAAGAAGATGCCGCGCTGCGGCCAGCCGATGACCGGGATAGCCGGAACCGGGGATGCCCCGGGCGTTCCCGGCCTTGACCCGGACGGGGGGATCCGGCTACCATGACCTGTCACGCCAATGGGGTTTCTCCTCCCCCTCCATCAGGAACGGCCTTAGCCCTTGACTGAAAAGAGCCATCACGATCACGGTCGGCCTGTGCATGGCCGGCCCGACTCGACGCATCGCCACGATTCCGGGGCGCAAAAGCCGCCCGCGGACCCGGGCTCGCCGTCCGGCGCCTCCGGGGAGGACCGTTCTCCGTCGACGGACCCCCGGCAGGGTGGTCACGGCGCCCAGGGGCGGGACGCGCACGGCCACGCCGCCCATCGCCGCAACCACCGGCACCACCGGGACTGGCGGCACCGCCGGTCGAATCCCCCGCGCGGCGGCGCGCGCCAGGAGGGGGGCGCGGGACAGGGCGAGACCGGACGTGTCCAGGGATCCGCCCACGGCCACGGGAGCCCGCATCCCCGGGACTCGAGACCGCAGGCCGGAGCGCCGACCATCGAGGCGGGTGGGGTGCTGGAGATCCTCAACGAGAACGGGGGGTTCCTGCGGCAGGCGGCGCGCAATTACCGGCCCTCCCCCGAGGACGTCTTCGTGCCGCGCGACATCCTGTTGCGTCTCGGCCCGGCGAACCACCGTCTCAACGGGGGGGGAATCGAAGGGGTCGAGATCGACGGAATGGCCTCGGCGTCCCCGCGGGGCGGACGCCCGGCGCACGACCCCAGGCACGGTCACCAGCGCCAGGCGGGCCGGGGCGGGCACGCGGGCCACGGCGGGGCGCCGGGACCGGGCACGGCCAGTCTCGTCGATGTGCGCTCGATCAACGGCATGCCGATCGAGGAGTTCGCGAAGAGACGGCCGTTCTCCGAGCTGACGTCGATCGATCCGCTGGAGAGAATCCGTCTGGAGACCGAGCCCGCCGAGCTGTCGATGCGCGTCATCGACCTCCTGACGCCGATCGGCAAGGGGCAGCGGTGCCTCATCGTCGCGCCACCGCGCGCCGGCAAGACCACCCTCCTCCAGAAGATCGCGGCCGCCATCTCGCGGAACCATCCGGAGATCCACCTGGTCGTGCTCCTGGTCGACGAGCGGCCGGAGGAAGTCACCGACATGAAGCGCAACGTGCGGGGTGAGGTGATCGCCTCCTCCTCCGACGACATGGCGCGGCAGCACGTCTCCGTGTCTCGTATCGTCCTCGAGCGCGCCCGGCGTCTGGTCGAGGTGGGCCGCGACGTGGTCATCCTGCTCGACTCCCTGACCCGGCTGGCGCGCGCGCACAACACGGCCACCCCGGGCACGGGCCGGACGCTCTCCGGCGGGCTCGACGCGCGCACCATGGAGCAGCCGCGCCGCCTGTTCGGCGCGGCGCGCAAGGCCGAGGAGGGCGGGAGCCTGACGGTCATCGCCACGGCCCTGGTGGACACCGGCAGCCGGATGGACGACGTCATCTTCCAGGAATTCAAAGGCACGGGAAACATGGAGCTCGTCCTCGACCGCGACCTGTTCGAGCAGCGGATCTATCCCGCGGTCGATATCCCCAAGTCCGGCACGCGCAAGGAAGAGAAGCTGTTCACCAAGGAGGACCTCCCGCGCATCCACAAGCTCCGCCGCGTCCTCTTCGAGATGAAGCCGCGGGATGCGATGATGAAGCTTCTCGACAAGCTGTCGAAATACCCCACGAACGCGGAATTCCTCAAGGCCCTCGACATCTGATTTTTTTCTTGACTTTTTTCCCCCGAACCCTTACTGTTTCTTCTTGTAGGAAGTGAGGTTTCTGGTTGGACTTATGAAATGGCCCCAGGGACGCACGACCCCCTGGGGCTTTTTTAATGTTCGGCAGAACCGGAGCTTCCTCCTCCGGGACACGGAGTCCCGGTGCAATCAGCCTCATGACGAGGCGGAGGTAAGGTTCGTGGCAACAACAGGTCGCGTCAAGTGGTTCAACAACAGCAAGGGTTACGGCTTCATCGAGATCGAGGGTGGCAAGGACGTCTTCGTCCACTTCTCGGCCATTGAGGGCAGCGGTTACCGCTCGCTTGAGGAGGGTCAGGCGGTCGAGTTCGAAGTCACGCAGGGCACCAAGGGCCCGCAGGCTTCGAACGTCAAACCGGTCTAACCGGTCTCGCGGGTGGTCGCATCGCCCACGGCGACAAGGACCACTGATGAAAGAAGCCCCGGAGGCTCCCGCCTCCGGGGCTTTTGCGTTTCGGCGTGGATGGAATCGGACCCTTACAGGCTGTTGAGGTACGCCTGCAGCCGCTTCCTGTCTTCAGTCTCCATCCTCGTGAATTGGAGGGAGATCTCGTAGCGGCGGCTCGGCATGTCGCCCGGCCGCTCCCCGCAGCGCAGGACCTTCGCATCGACATCCAGGATCATCGGCGCGCGCAGGTCGCCGCCGACGAGGTGCAATGTCATCTTGATGAGGATATCCGCCTCGATCGGGCGGTTGGAGGCGCAGCGGGCGCCTCCGCTGCTGATGTCGATGGTCATCAACTTGAGATCGGGAGGAACGTGCTCTCCCGGCACCGCCCTCACCTCGAGGAGCGCCAGGAATCGATGGTGCCGCCGCTTCTCGTCGTCGGACATGACATCCCCGGTTGAATCAGTTCCTGGCGATCGGGTGATACTCTTTGGCGTGGGTCTCGATGATCCTCGCGAGCAGCGTCTCGGGGATCTTCTCCAGCCTCACCTTGACTGTCGGGCTGTCGACGGCTCGCCTGAGGCCCAGGGTGAGAAACCCGCCGATCTTCCAGTCGTCATCCTTCATCATGGCGGATTCCGTGGTGTCCTTGGAGAGGGTGACACCATTGACCGAGACCAGGGTATCGTCCACCCTGACCCCCGCCTTCTCCGCCGGGCTGCCGACGACGACCGCCGTGACGCGCAGGGATCCGTCCTCGTTCTGTTCCAGCTCCACTCCCATCCAGCCCCGCGTCTGATACATCTGCTTCATGTGGGCGGCGCACTCCCCCGCCGACTTCGTGCATGTCACGTGGTCGCCCGCGACGACGGCCGTGACGGCCAGGACCAGCACGGCCATGATCATCACGCCACGATGACCGATGAGAAGACGATGCATCTCCTGTCCTCCTTCGGCTGAGCGCTCCCCGGAGCAGGGGATCCGAGACCGGCGCATCTTACCATCAAAGCGGCGTCTGGCCCCGCGCGCGGCATCCCGCGGGGAGGGCGAGCCCTGCTCAGCGGGAGAAATGGAACGGGATGCTGGTGACCACGACGCCCGGCCTGAACAGCAGGGCGCCCTTGATCAGGAAGGCCGACTGGTTGTGGAACAGCCCTTCCCACCAGTGGGCGGTGACGAACTCCGGCAGGACCACCGTGACCATCTCGTTGCGGCGGCGGCCGTGCATCAGGTCGTCGATGTGATCGACCAGCGGCTGGACCATCGACCGGTAGGGGGACTCGAGAACGCGCAGCGGCACGCCTCCGCCCCACGCCTTCCACTGCTGCCGGACCTGATCGACCCGGGCCGGATCGATCGCCACGTGGACCGCTTCGACCTCGTGAGCGATCGACTTGGCGTAGCGGACGGCGTACACGGTGGCCCGGTTGACCGCCGAGATCGGTACGATGGCGGTGTGGCGCAGGGGACGCTCCGGCTCGATCTCGCGCAGCGAGAGCTGCTGCCGCACATAGAAATAGTGCCGGTGGGTCCTGAGGAAGAAGATGACGAACAGAGGGATGAGCAGGATGACGATCCAGGCCCCCTGGAGGAACTTGGTTGTGGCGATCACCAGGAGGGCCGCGCCGGTGGCGGTCGCCCCGGCGGCGTTGATGACCGCGTGCAGACGGTAGCGCTCCCCCTTCAGTCTCAGGTGCCGCATCACCATCCCCGATTGCGACAGCGTGAACGCCAGGAAGACCCCGACCGCGTACAGCGGGATCAGCCGGTGGGTGTTCCCCCCGAACAGGATCAGCAGGAATCCCGCCGACCCCGCAAGGATGAGGATGCCGTTGGAGTAGACCAGACGGTCCCCCAGGTTGGCGAGCTGGCGGGGGACGAAGCGATCGCGCGCCAGGATCGACGAAATGCGAGGGAAATCGGCAAAGGAGGTGTTCGCCGCCACCATCAGGATGGACGCAGTGGCGATCTGCATCAGGTAGTAGAGCGGGCCGGCGCCGAAGATCGCCCGCCCGAGCTGCGACACGACCGTCTGCCTGGCGCCGGGGATCACCGTGTAGACGTGCGCCAGGTAGGAGGTCCCCAGAAAGAAGAAGGCCAGGATGACGGCCATGATCATCAGCGTCAATGAGGCGTTGCGCGCCTCGGGCTTGCGGAATGTCTGGACCCCGTCGCTCACCGCCTCGATGCCCGTCAGCGCGGCGCAGCCCGCGGAGAACGCCTTCATCAGGAGCCAGAGGTTCAAGTCGTGTTGGATCTCGGGAAGCGCCGCCACGGGCGGCTCGACCGCCGGGTAGCCCAAAAGGGCGCGCACGATGCCCGTGACGATGAGGGCGGACATCGAGAAGATGAACAGGTAGGTTGGGAAGGCGAAGATGCGCCCCGATTGCCGCACGCCCCGCAGGTTGCCGACCGCCAGGAGGAACAGGAACAGCAGACCCAGCGCCACCCGGTCGCGCAGAAGACCCGGGAACGCGGAGGTCACCGCCGCCACGCCCGCGGCGGTCGACACGGCCACGGTCAGGATGTAATCGAGCAGGAGCGCGGCGGCGGCGATCAGACCCCACAACGTCCCGAGGTTCTCCCTCGCCACGATGTACGAGCCGCCCCCCTCCGGGTAGGCGTGAATCGTCTGGCGGTACGAGACGATCACGATGAACAGAAGAAGGGCGATGACCGCGGAGATCGGCATCGAGTAGTCGAGGGCCGCCATGCCCGCGATGCTGAGGACCAGCAGGATCTCCTCGGTCGCATAGGCCACGGACGACAGGGCGTCCGAGGAGAAGACGGCCAGGGCGATCGGCACCCGCAGCCGTTCCTCCTGGAAACGCTCCGTTTCGAGGGGCGTCCCGAGGAACCAGCGTTTCCAACTCATCTCACTTCACCAGGAAGTAGATGACCGGGGCGATCGCGATGCGGTACCAGGCGAAGGGGCGCAGTGTGTAGCGTCCCAGGAACGCGACGAACGTTCGCATCGCCGCGTAGGCCGCGACGAAGGCGACGACGAACCCGATGGCGAAGGGCGCGATGTCCGCGGACCCCAGGTGGGACCAGCTCTTCATCAGATCGTACAGCGTCGCGGCGGCCATCACCGGCACGGCCGCGACGAACGAGTAGGTGGCCGCGGTCCGTCTCTCCAGTCCGCACAGGAGGCCGCCGACGATCGTGGCCCCGGACCTCGACACCCCCGGCCACATCGCCAGACACTGGAACAGTCCGATCACGAGCGCCTGGCGGAAGCCGAGGTCGTCGACGCTCGTGGTGGTCGTAAGGGAGTGGAAGCGCTCGACCGCGAGGATGACCAGACCGCCGGCGAACAGGGCGCAGGCGACGGTGCCCGGCCCGAACAGGTTGTCCTTGATCCAGTCGTGCACGAGAGCCCCCGCCGCCAGCGCGGGGGCCGTGGTCACGAGCAGGAGGCCGCAGCCCCGCGGCCCCGCGAAGCCGGCCCGCGCCCGCGGCCGGAGCAGATCGAGGAACACGCGGCGTTCCACGACCACGACCGCCAGAATCGCCCCGAGCTGGATGAAGATCTCGAACGTCTCGGCGGTCTCGCCGCGGAAGCCCAGCAGGTGCCCCGCGACGATCAGGTGGCCGGTGGAGGACACGGGGAGGAACTCGGTCAGACCCTCGACGATCCCCAGCAGGATCGCGATTCCGATGAGGCCCATGGGCGCGGAGCCTACAGGAACGCGGGGCGGCGTTGCAAGAGCGCGCCGATTCGGCGGCCGGGTCCCTCAGTGCCGCAGTTTCTTCATGCCGGTCGTCTCGACCAGCACCCCGTGCCAGGCGATCGGTCTCCCGGACGGGTCGCGCACCAGGATGGCCTCGTCGCGGAACCAGCGGATCTCGCCGGACTTATCGAGAAGACGGTACTCGGAGGTCACGAACCCCTTGTTGCGCACCGCCTCTTCGCTCAACTCCACCAACGCCCCCGCGTCGTCGGGGTGGATGATCTTCATGAAGAACGTCGCGTCACCGAGCCACTCCTCCGGCGAGAACCCGAGCATCGCCTTGGCCTGGGGACTCACGTAGCGCGTGCGGTACGGCGGATCGACGTCGCAGCGATAGATGATGGCCGGAACGTGCTCCACCAGGCTGCGGAAGCGGACTTCGGTCTCGGCGAGCTGCGTCATGAGGCGCGAGTTCTCGAGGGCCACGGAGGCGACGTCGGCGAAACGCCGCGCGAGGTCCAGCTCTCCCGGCGCCCAGACGTGCGGCCGCTTCGTGATCAGGATGAGGAGGCCGAAGCTCTCCTCTCCGCTCAGGAGCGGCAGGTAAGCGACACCACGTATCGCCATGATCTGGCGGGCGCGCGAGTTCACGCGCGCGTCGTCCGCGGCGTTCTTGATGGCGACCGGTCGGCCGCTCTTGAGGGCCTTCTGCGCCGCGGCCGAGCGGGACAACTGGAGCTTCAGCCGCGGGGCGTCCTCCGGGTGGCGACCGGAGCTGATGACTCCGTAAAGCGCCCTCTCATCCTTGTCCACGAGCGCCAGATGGGCCCCCTGGACGCCGATCAGGCTGGCGGCCGTATCGACGACCTTCTTGAGGGTGGCGCGCTCGTCGCCCAGACGCGCGATATCCGCTGTCAGGCGGCACAGACGCTCGAGTTTTTCGTTGCGGCGGCGCAGATCTTCGAGGCGTCTCTCGTTTCTGAGACCCTGCATCCCGGGAAGGCCCCCCTCCGGTCTCCGCGCATCATCTATTTAAGATGGTAACTCGCTGCTGTCAATCCCCAATTTCGGCCCGGGACCCCCTTTTTTTATCCGGGCTCGACGAGGGAGCATTCCGCCCGGTTGACTCCACACGCCCTCCCGTCCTATACGGGGGCCTCCAGGCGGGGCGGGAACCACGCCCCGGGCCCGGACAAGCGGAGGTGCGACGTGATGCCCCATCCCCTCATCCTGACGAGCCTCGCGCTCGTCCTCGCCGCAGCGCCGGGCCAGGGCGAAGGACGCAAACGAGGCCGCGGTCCTGACACGCAGGACCCTCTCACTCTCGAGCGTGTCGCGCGGTACCCCCCGCCCGGCGCGCGGGTCGCCTCGCATTTCCGCTTCGGTCACGACGGCCGGTACCTCTACTTTCTCGGTCTCGAGGGGGAGGGTGTCGCCCGGTCCCTGTTCCGCGAAGAGGTCGCGACCGGCGCCCGCCAGGTGATCGCCCGGGCGCCCTCCGCCGGCGGGAAGGGGCTGACCGCCGAGGAGATCCTGCGCCGCGAACGGCAGAGGATCCAGGACCAGGGGATCACGCAGTACCACCTGGCGGCCTCCGCCGACGTCGCGGTGTTCGAGTCGGGCGGCGACGTCTACCTGGCGCGGCCGGGGCAGGAGGCGGACCGCCTCACCGACACACCGTCGTCCGAGATCGACCCCCAGCCGTCCCCCGACGGGACGCGCGTGGCGTTCGCGCGGGACGGCGAGCTGTACGTCCTGAACATCAGGACGCGCGCCGAGAGCCGCCTGACCTCGGGGGCGCGCGACGGCCTGTTTTACGGGATCGCCGAGTACATCGCCCAGGAGGAGATGGACCGCGCCTCGGGTTTCTGGTGGTCACCCGACGGTACGCGCCTCGCCTACACGGAGGTCGACGAGACCACGATCCCGGTCTACCCGATCGTCCACCAGGGGAAGGCGGCCTGGGAGGTCGAGTCTCCCCGCTACCCGTTCGCCGGCGGGCCGAACGCGCGCGTCCGCCTCGGGGTCGTCCCGGCCGGCGGTGGTGAGACGGTCTGGGTCCGAATCTCGGACAAGGACGAGGACTTCTACCTGGCCCGCGTGCGCTTCGACGAGGACGGCTCTCTTCTGGTCCAGGTGGAGAGCCGCGACCAGAAGAGCCTGAGACTCCTGCGGGCCGATCCGAGGACCGGGGACGTCAGGCCGCTCCTCGAGGACCGCTCGGACTCCTGGATCGACCTGCACGACGATCTGCGTCCCCTGCGCGACGGACGATTTCTCTGGTCGAGCGAGTCCACCGGCTTCCGGCACCTCGAGCTGCGCGCCCGCGACGGGTCGCTGGTCCGGCGACTGACCGAGGGGGACTGGGCGGTCGATGATCTCGAGGGGGTGGACGAGATCGAGGGGCTGGTCTATTTCAGCGCGGCGAAGGACGGCGTCACCGAGCGGCATCTCTACCGCGTCGCGCTCGACGGCGGTCCCGCGGCCAGGGTCACGACCGAGCCGGGCTGGCACAAGACGACCTGCGCGCGCGACGGCCGCCTCTTCGTCGACGTTCATGAGAGCGCCGCCGCCCCGCCGCGCGCCGTCCTCAAGGATGCCTCGGGCCGGCAGGTGCGTGTCCTGGACGCCAACTCCGATCCCGAGCCGCGGAGCCTGGCCCTGCGCCCGCCCGAGCTCGTCACTCTCAAGGCGAGGGACGGCAGCGTCCTGCACGGCGCGCTCTACCGGCCGCAGCCGCTGAAGCCGGGAGCGAAGTATCCGGCGATCGTGCGCGTGTACGGCGGACCGACGGCGCAGACGGTGATGGACGGCTGGGAGGTGACCGCCGACCTGCGTGCCCAGTATCTGGCACGGCATGGCTACGTCGTGTTCCGGCTGGACAACCGCGGCACGCCCCGCCGCGGCAAGGCGTTCGAGACCGCGCTCGCGGGACATCTGGGCTCCGTGGAGGTCGAGGACCAGGTCGCCGGGGCCCGATACCTGGCCGGCCTGCCGTACGTCGACGGGAAGCGCCTCGGGATCTACGGCTGGTCCTACGGCGGGTACATGGCGGCCCGCTGTCTGCTGCTCGCGCCCGAGCTCTTCAGGGCCGCGGTGGCGGGGGCCCCGGTCGCCGACTGGGACGGCTACGATACGCATTACACGGAGCGCTACATGGGCCGGCCGCAGGACAATCCGGAGGGTTATCGCGGGAGCTCCCTCCTCCCTCTCGCATCACGCCTCTCGGGCCGCCTGCTGATCGTGCACGGCATGATCGACGAGAACGTTCATTTCCGGCACACGGCCCGGCTGATGAACGCGCTCAATTCGGCGCAGAAGCGCTACGACATCCTGATTTTTCCGGACGAGCGCCACCTGCCGCGCGGCGAGGACGACCGGCGCTACATGGAGACGCGCCTCGTGGACTTCTTCGATCAGGCCCTGAAATGAAGCGGGCCGCCCCGGATGGGGCGGCCCGCAGGGAGTCTATCGGAGCGTTCGGGTCAGACCTTGCGGACGTTGGCGGCGGCCGGTCCCTTCTGTCCCTGCTCGATCTCGAACTCCACCGCATCACCCTCGGCGAGCGACCGGAACCCCTGGGCCTGGATCGCCGTGTGATGGACGAAGACGTCTTTGCCTCCGTCGTCCGGGGTAATGAAACCGTACCCTTTACTGTCGTTGAACCACTTCACCTTACCCTTGGGCATCTGACTGAACCTCCGAAAAGTTGGGCCGTCCGGTCGCTGCTACCGCAAACGCGGTACTCTCCCTGCTTCACTGCACACCGGATGTCCCATGAATGGCGAGCATTGTCCCCGAAGTGAACGTCCGGTGTCTAGACCCTTCCGAAAAAAATGACTGGACGCCATAACGGGGGCAAGGGCTCCTTCAGGGGGCGGCCACGTGGCCCGGCGCTCGACCCTTGCCGCGGAACACGAGAAAGGTCACTGGACCCGTGGCCAGAACTACGAGAATGGAGAGTCCCTTCCAGGCATCGAACGCTCCATCGGTCAGGACGCTCTGAACGACGGCCAGGGCCGAGAGGATGACGCACGGGATGATCATCAGCACCAGACCCACGGTCCCGAGGGGAATGCGAAACGGCCTGCCGCCCGCTCCCGCCGCCGGCATCGCTTGCTGTGGAGGGGCGTGCGCGCGCAGACGCAGGAGCGCCGCGAAGATCAGGAGATACGCCAGGACCTGGACCACGGAGAACACACCGGCCAGTTTCTCGAATTTGAGGTAGACCACCGGTGTCAGAATGAGGCCGCCGACCAGGAGCGACACGGTCGGTGTCCCGAATCGCGGGTGCGTTCGCGCGAACCCCTTCGGGAACAGACCGTCCTCCGCCATGACCATGGGCAGCCTCGACTGGCCGAGGATCGTGACCATCAGGAGGCACGTGCTGCTGACGAGCCCTCCCGCCGCCATGGCCATGCCGAGAGCCGGCCCCCCGAGCTCCTGCGCGGCGACGGAGAAATACGACTCCCTCCACTCGTTCCAGTGGCCGTTCCCGGCCAGGGCCGCGAAGGTCGGAAGGATGTAGCTCAGGGACGCCATCGGCACGGCGAACGCCAGGGCGATCGGGAAGGCGCGCGACGGGTTCTCCACCTCTCCAGCGTTGGTGGTCAGCTTCTCGAAACCGGAGTAGAGCCAGATGGCGATCCCCAGACCTGCCACGAAGGCGACCAGAGGTGACTTGTCGGCAGCCACGAACGGCACGAGGGGGTTGTAGCGCCACTTGAGAAGACCCGCGAGCGTCAGACCGAGGAACGGCAGGAAGATCAGAAGTGTCAGGACGACGGACGTCGTGCCGACGGGCCTTATGCCGCGCCAGTTCATGTACACCGTCACCCAGATCACGACGACCGCGATGACCCAGTTCCACAGGTGCGACAGGTCCGGGATCCAGTAGCGCAGGTAGTTGGCGAACAGGACGGCGAAGGCCGCGTTGGTCGCCAGATTGGCGAGCCACACGAGCCAGCCAGCCATGTACCCGGTGAAGTCGCCGAACGCCATCCGCGCCCACCTGTAGTACCCACCCTCGACCGGGTAGCGCGCCGACAGCTCCGCGCACGCCAGCGCCACCGGGACCGCCCAGATGAACGGCAGCACGACGAGCGTCAGGAGCGCCATGCCCGGCCCCGACCCGGAGATCATCTCCTCCAGGCCGTAGGCCCCGCTGCAGATGACGGAGTAGGTCATGAAGACGAGATGGAGGGTCGAGGCCTTGCGCGGTTGCGCCCGGTGCGGCTCGCCGTTCGTCATGGCGGGCGACTCTAGGCGATGCCCGGGGAGGAGGTCAAGGCAGCGGGATCGCCGGGCCGGTCCGCGGGCGCGGAACGGCCCGGCGATTCCCGAGGTCCTACTGCTTCACCGCCGGGCCGACGACCAGGCTCACCGACGTGCGGTACAACACCTCAAGATAGATGTTGCGGCCGCTCTTGTGCTTCGGGATGAGCGTCGAGTAGGTGTCCGATCCCCCGGTGATGCATGCCGTGCACGGGATTGGCACGTTGTTGAGTCGCGTGCGACCGCCCTGGTTATCGATCATCAGGATGTTGAATCCGCGCAGATCGGTCTCGCACACCGTGGTCCAGACGACTTCGCCCGAACCCTTCCCCTGCGCGGTGTTGGTCAGGAGCCGGACATCGTAGAGGGACGGATCGCAGGCATCGCCGAGGCCGTTGCCGTTGCAGTCGAGCTGGAGGCGGTTGGCCGCCGCCGGACAATTGTCGCAGGAATCGGGGACGCCGTCCGAGTCGCTGTCGGGCAGACGCGCATCGTAGGGGTGCACGCAGCCGAGGGTGGGATTGCACGAGTCGAGCGTGCAGTCCCTGCCGTCGTCGCAGCCGATCGGCGTTCCCCCGCAGATCCCGTTGCTGCACGTGTCCGACGTCGTGCAGGCGTTAGAGTCGTTGCACGGGTCGGTGTTGGGATCGTGCCGGCAGCCGCTCGCCGGGTTGCAGGAATCGGTCGTGCACGGATTTCCGTCGTTGCATCCCAGGGGCGTTCCTCCGCAGGTCCCGTTGCCGCACGTGTCCGACGTGGTGCAGGCGTTGCCGTCATCGCACGGAGCGCTGTTGTTCGCATGGACGCATCCGCTGGCCGGATCGCACGAGTCGGTCGTGCAGGGGTTGCCGTCGTCGCAGTTCGGCGGCGCCCCTCCCGCGCAGGTCCCGCCGCCGCACGTATCGCCCGTCGTGCAGGCGTTTCCGTCATCGCACGGAGCGCTGTTGTTCGTGTGGACGCATCCAATCGTCGTGGGATCGCAGGAGTCGGTCGTGCAGGGGTTGCCATCGTCGCAGTTCGGCGGCGCCCCTCCCGCGCAGGTCCCGCCGCTGCACGTATCACCCGTCGTGCAGGCGTTGCCGTCATTGCACGGAGCGCTGTTGTTCGCATGGACGCATCCGCCCGCCGGATCGCAAGAATCGTTCGTGCAGGGGTTGCCGTCGTCGCAGATCGGCGGCGCCCCGCCCATGCAGGTCTCGCCGCTGCAGGTATCGCCGGTCGTGCAGGCGTTTCTGTCGTCGCACGCCGAGCCGTCGGGGCGCGGAGTGAACGAACAGCCGCTGACCGGGTCGCAGGTATCCGCCGTGCACGAATTCCCGTCGTCGCAGACCCTGGGACTGCCGAGGCAGTTCCCACCGTTGCACGCATCGTCCTCGGTACAGAGGTTGCCGTCGCTGCAGGGACCCGGGTTGTTGCTGCGAACGCAGGCACCGATCGCCGGATCGCAGGCGTCCACAGTGCAGGCGTTTCCGTCGTCGCAGTCGATCGGCGCGAAACCGCAAAGGCCCGTGGCAGGATCGCAGGTGTCCTGGGTGCAGGGATCGCCGTCGTCGCACTGAGTCGAGATGCCCTGGCACACGATCGATCCTGAATCCGTCGCAACGCACTTATCGTCGGAGGTGCAGAGGTTTCCGTCGTCGCACCGAGACCCTGTGTGGGACGCGCGCTGCCCGAAACACTGACCGGCATTGTCGCAGGCATCGGGTCCCGTGCACGAGTTTCCGTCGTCGCACGCGGTCCCGGCCGGCTGAATCGCCCCGACACAGGCCCCCGTGTCGCTGCAGATGTCATCGATCGTGCAGATCAGCCCGTCGTCGCACGCCGTTCCGGCCTGTTGCGTCTCATGGACGCAGCCTCCCCCCGAAGCGGGATGCACCGGGTCGAACGAGCACGAATCCACGGTGCACGAGTTGCCATCGTCGCAGTTGAGCGGGTCGTGCCTGCACGTCCCGTTCGCGACATCGCACGAATCGACGGTGCACGGGTTGAAGTCGTCGCATGGGGGGCACTCGAGGGCGGGGACCGGCCCAGCGTCGCGCGCCGCGAAACCCGGGCCTCCGGAGGCGGCCATGAGGATCAGCGGCCAGATGGCGACGACCGGCAGGAGCACTCTGCGAAGGTTCGACTGATGCCACATGCAATCTTCCTCCAGATACCCTCCCCCCGCATCAGGAGGGCGAAAACCCTTCCAGAATCAGAGGGATGTCCTGTTCAGTGCGTAAGGTAAAGTGTGTCTCCGGCCGTCCCGGGAGCCCGCCGGGGCTCGTCTTGGGGTCCATGTACGCCGCGGCGGACTTCATGTCAACCGGGAATTATTGGGATTACGGAGGAGAGGCCCTCATCCGGCTCGGGCGAACACGCCGCCCGGCACCCCCGCCAGCCGGCCTTCAGCCCCGCCGGATCTCCCCGAGCGCGTCGCGGACGAAATGGCGGGCCATCTCCTTGCGCCAGCGCAGGGCGAAGTCGGTGTTGTCCACCGGCTTTGCCAGCGGGTAGGCGAGACCGGCGGCCTCCTCGATCGCCTCATCGGTGAGCGGCCGCCCGACGAGCGCCGCCTGGGCCGCCTGCGCCTCGACCGGGGCCATGGACACGGCGCCGAGCCAGAGGCGGGCGTCGGTGACGACGCCCCGTTCCACGCGCACGCACGCGGCCACTCCGAGCACCGGGAAATCGAACGCCTCCCGCCGGCGCAGCTTGCGGTAGGCGGATCGGAACCGCGCCGCCCCGGACGGCAGGGTGATGCCGGTGAGGATCTCGTCCGCGCGCTTGGTCAGGTACTGGATGCCGTCGCGGTTGTAGAGGTCCTTCGCCTCGAGAGTGCGCTCCCCCTTCTTCGAGAGCAGGTGGAAGCGCGCGCCGTAGGCGCACAGCACGGGGGCCGTGTCGCTCGACGAGACGGCCAGGCAGATGTCGCTCCCCGGCGCCACCCAGCAGGTGTCGCCGTCGCACTTCATGCAGAAGTTGATGGCGCGGCGCCACTCGTAGTTCTGGTCGTAGTAGTTGCAGCGTGTGTCCAGGCAGATGTTGCCGCCTAGAGTCCCCATGTTCCTCAGGATCGGCGTCGAGATGGAGTGGATCGCCTGGTAGAGCCCGGGGTAGTGCCGCCGCACGAGCGGGCTTTCCTCGAGTTCCGTCAGCGTCGTTCCCGGCCCGATCCACACGCCGCGCGCGGGACTCCCCTTGACACCCCGGAGCGTTTCGATCTTGCGGAGGCCGACGAGCGTGGCCGGCGTCTGGTGGCGGCGCTTCATGTTGGGGTAGAGGTCGGTGCCACCCGCGACGACCATCGCCCGCGGTCCCTCGCCGTGCAGGATGGCTGCGGCCTCGGCCAGGGTCGAGGGGGCGCGGTAGCGGAACTTCGGGAGTCGCATCACGGCCGTGGCTCCCGTGTGATCGGAGCGGGCCGCGATGCCGCCGCGCGTCCGGGCGCGGGTGCTGTGCCCGCCTCCCACGGCGTCGGCACGCGGATCGGCTCCGGCCACGTCACGTCCGGCACCCCCTTCGGTCCGTGCCGCTTCGCGGGTGAGGCGAGCGCCTTCAGGATCTTGTCGGGGGTCACGGGAATCTCGTCGACGCGCGCGCCGACGGCGTCGTAGACGGCGTTCACCACGGCGGGGGGGATCGGCAGGAGCGGGCCCTGTCCGACCTCCTTGGCCCCGAACGGACCGTTGGGGTCGGGGTCCTCGATGATGTAGGAGACCACGTCGGGCATCTCCATGGTCGTGGGACTCTTGTATTCGAGCATGGAGGGGGCCTTGTGCACGCCCTGCCGGTTCGCCCGGAACACCTGCTCCTCCATGAGCGCCTCCCCCAGTCCCATGTAGACGCTTCCTTCGATCTGGCCGACCACGAGGACCGGATTGATGCATTGTCCGACGTCGTGCGCCAGATGGACCCGCTCGACCCGGATCCACCCTGTCTCCTTATCGACGTCGAGCTCGACCACGGCGGCGCTGTAGGAATAGGCCGGCGACGGTCCGACCCCGGCCCCCTTGTACCGTCCCGCGGAAGGGGGCGGCGTGTAGGAGCCGACCGTGCCGATGGTTCCGAACCTGGATTCGGCCAGGACGACCGCCTCCGGGAACGTCATGCCCCGCTCCGGTGATTGGACGTCGAAGACGCGCCGGTCGGCGAACCCGAGGCGTTCCGGGGGAACGCCGAGCTTCTCGGCCGCCCCCTTCGCCAGGATCTCCCGCGCCCGCTCCGCCGCCTGGATCGCGGCGTTCCCCATCATCAACGTCACGCGGCTGCTGTACGAGCCGAGATCGACCGGCGTCAGGTCGGTGTCGCCGAACACGATCCGGATGTCGTACGGGTCGATGCCGAGCACCTCGGCGACCACCTGGGCGAGGACGGTGTCGGACCCCTGGCCGATGTCGATCTCGCCGCAGAAGACCGCGACACCCCCTCCCCGATCGAGCCTCAGCTGCACGCCGGTGTGGGGCATGTTGTTCCAGTAGATCGGCAGCCCGGCCCCGCAGAGATAGGACGAGCAGGCCAGTCCGATCCCCTTGCCGCGCGGCAGGCGGCGGAATTTCCGGCTCCAGTCCGATCCACGCACGACCGCCTCGATGCACTTCCCCAGGCCGATCGAGCCGACCCGCAGGTAGTTGGCGGTCAACGAGCCGGGCGGGACGAGGTGCCGGAGGCGCAGCTCCGCGGGGTCGATCGCGAGCTTCTCGGCGATCTTGTCGAGATGGACCTCGAGCGCGAAGCGCGGCTGCGGCGTGCCGTGGCCGCGTTTCGGCCCGCAGGGCGGCTTGTTGGTGAAGCAGCGCAGTCCTTCGAACTTGTAGTTCTCCACGTTGTAGGTGACCGTCTGCAGAGCCCCGGTGTAGTAGGTGCTGGCGACACCGTACGAGCCGTAGCCGCCCCCGTCGAGGTAGCTCTTGAAATGCATCGCCTTGATTGCCCCGTCCTTCGTGAGACCGGTCTTGATCCGCATCAGGACAGGATGGCGGCCGCGATGGCAGTAGAAGACTTCCTCGCGCGTCAGGGTGATCTTCACCGGCCGGCCGGTGAGAAGCGCCAGCTTCGCGACGACGATCTCGTGGTTGAACGGGTCGCTCTTGCCGCCGAAACCTCCCCCGTTCGGGCAGGCGATCACGCGGATGTGCGCGGGCGGCATCTCCAGCACCTTCGCCAGGGCGCGGTGCACGTAGTGCGGCGTCTGGGTGCTCGACCAGACCGTCACCTTGCCATCCGGATCGACCATCCCGACGGCCGCGTGCTGTTCCATCGGCAGATGGGTGCTCCCTTCGTAGTAGAAGGTGTCCTCGAGGACCTCGTCCGCCTGCGCGAAGCCGCGCCCGACGTCGCCGAACTCGAGCGCGACCTTCTTGTGGATGTTCCCCTCGTCGCCGTAGTCGTGGATGCGGGGGGATGGCTTCCTGATTGCGTCCTCGATCGACAGGATCGGATCGAGCGGCTCGTACTCGACCCGGATCGCGTTCATGGCCTCGAACGCGATGTCCTCGTCCAGGGCAGCCACGGCGGCCACAGGGTCTCCCACGAACCGCACCTTGTCGGGGCAGAGGGCGTGCTCGTCCTGGCTCACCGGCAGGATGCCGAAGGGGATCGGCAGATCCCGCCCCGTCAGCACCGCGAGCACCCCCGGCATCCTTTCGGCCTTCGACGTGTCGATCCTGACGATGCGCGCGTGCGGCACCGGCGAGCGGTGCAGCTTGCAGAAGACCATCCGCGGCAGGACGATGTCGTCGGCGAACTTCGTGACGCCCGCGCACTTGGAGAGACCGTCCACCTTGCGGACGGAGGAGCCCACGACACGCAGGGCTCCCCTAGATGCGGCGGCCATGGAGGACCTCCTGCGCAGGCTGCGCGCCGGGATCGCGCCGGCGCCTGGCGGCCAGCTCCACCGCCTCGAAGATCTTGATGTAGCCGGTGCAGCGGCACAGATTTCCGGACAGGGCCTCCTTGATCTCCTGGCGCGTCGGATCCGGTCTCGAGTCCAGGAGCGCCTTGGCGGCGCACAGGATCCCGGGGGTACAGTAGCCGCACTGCGCGGCCCCCAGCTCGGCGAATGCAGTCTGCAGCGGGTGCGGCCGGGGTCCGTCCGCCAGCCCTTCCACGGTGACGATCGGCCGATCCTCGCACTCCAGGCCGAGGACCAGGCACGACAGCTGCGGCTTCCCGTCGAGGAGCACCGTGCAGGTGCCGCACTCCCCCAGCTCGCAGCCGTGCTTGGTGCCGGTCAGGCCGAGGTCCTCGCGCAGGACCTCGAGGAGCGTCTTGTGGGGCGCGAAGGAGACCTCCCGGGATTCCCCGTTGACGCGAAGCCGCAGGTGCGCGTTCGTCCGCTCGGGGAGGACCGCGCCCCTCTTCCTCCCGCGTTTCATCTTTTGGGCCACGGCGTGATCTCAACACCGGGCCCGCGACCTGTCAAGCAAAAGCGTCGCTGGGCGATCCGCGGAGGCCCGTGGCGGGCCGGCGCGGGGTCGCGCCTCATATTTCTGTGAAGTGGCTGGTCACTGTCAAGATCGTGTGCCGATCACCGCAGCTCCTTTCGGACAGACGAGCGTCAGGCTCAGCGAGGTTCCTCACCCTTCTGTTCGCGCTCCACGAGGGCGACACGTAGTCGCCGGCGCACG
>DASQAT010000041.1 GCA_035635555.1 Candidatus Dormiibacterota bacterium | reverse complement strand
CCGGCCGGTAGGCCGGCATCTGCAGGCGCTGCCGGTTGATGAAGAAGCGCGCCACGCGCTTGCTCGCGAGACGATCGATGCCGCCGTCGAGGACCCACTGGCGCAGCTCCTGCGCGTTCAGGACCAGCTCCGGGTAATCGGAGCCCACCCACCCGGGGACGTACCCCTTGAGAGATCCCGGGTTGAGAACTCCGCCGCTTCCGACGATGCCGTGGCAGGACTCGCAGTGGAAATGGCGGACGAGGTCCCGTCCCTTGGACACGCCCGCGTCGGCGATCGGGGCGATCTGCGCCACCGCCATGACGTACGCGACCAGGTCGTTGATCTCTTCAGTTCGGAGGGTGGCGCGGTAGGCGGGCATCCGGATCGCCGCCCGGTCTCTCTCGGCGCTGGCGCTCTGGCTCTGTGCCCGCCGTCTCGAGACGCCGTCCTGGATGTACTCCCGGACCTCGTCCTCGCCGTTGACGTACATCATGGGCACGCCACCGTCCCACTGCGGCACGCCCTGGCCCGTGCCGGGATCCGGAAGGCCGCGCCCCCCGTCCGGTCCGTGACACGAGAAGCAGCCCGAGCGCGCGGCGATCTCGGCGCCGCGTCTCACCGGGTTCGATTCCTGGCGCCACCAGTACGCCCGGATCGCCGCGGGGGCGCCCAGCCAGCCGGCGATCCCCACGAGCACGATCGTGCCCAGCCAGGCCCACACCCTGCGCATCGACACGCACCCGGCGTAGCGATCCGCCGCCTAGACCGTCTTGACGGCGTGCACCGTCAGGGCGTTCATCCCGTCCCTGGCGGCGACCTCTCCCTTGATCTCGACCTTCTTGCCGGCCATCGACTTCACCTTTGTGAAGGCGCTCGAGTCGGCGTGGTCGGCGAGCAGGACGTACACCTTCCCGTCCGACGCGGCGAGACCGATCGGCTGGCCCATCTCGGCGCACTTGACGGCGCACCCCGCGTGATCCGGTCCCTTGGCCCCCTGGCCGATATAGCAGGCGAGATCCAGGACTTCACCGGTGAGCGTGACGTCCGAGGGTGCCGCCGCCTTCTCCGCGGCGAGCGACGCGCCCGCCGCCATGCACAACAGGAAGCTCGAAGCGACTGCCGCAACGATTCTCC
Source organism: Candidatus Dormiibacterota bacterium (assembly GCA_035635555.1). Lineage (NCBI taxonomy): Bacteria > Bacillati > Candidatus Dormiibacterota > Candidatus Dormiibacterota bacterium. The sequence goes on along the minus strand of DASQAT010000041.1, from coordinate 135,073 downwards.
GCATGTGTTCCGCTCCTTCTGGTGAACCTGAGTTCGATCCCCGTCCAGACGGGGCGGGGCAGGACATCCTAGCACGTCGTTTCGCGGGAGACCGCGCCACCGCCCCGCCCGGGGTCCGATGGCCTCCCGGTTTGTCGGGGGACGACGCGGTGTGTTAGGTTGCGCGGATGCGCGAGGTTGCAGGATGAGCCCGGGTCGCAGCGAGACGATGCGCCAGGCGCTCGTCGAATTCATGCGTGGATCGTCCTATCGCCCGGCGACGGCGCGCGACCTGATGCGTCTCTTGAGAATCGACGGCACCCGGCGGCACGAATTCAAGAGGACACTGCGCGCGCTCCTGAACGAGGAGGAGATCGTCAAGGTCGGCCGCGACCGCTATGCCGTGCCGGGGCGCGCCGGACGCGATGGCGGAGGGCGTGCCACGCGCCCGCGGCAGGGCCGGGGACGAGACACCGGAGGCCGGCGCGCGGAGCGTCACGGCGAGCCCCGCCCCGGCCGCGGGCAGGCGATCGTCACGGGGCAGCTGCACCGCCACCCGAGAGGGTTCGGCTTCGTGACGCCGGATGCCGGAGGTCCCGATGTCTTCGTGCCGCCGCGGACCCTGGCCGAGCTGCTCGACGGGGACAGGGTCGCCATCCGCATCGTCCGGAACGACGGGCGCGGACGCGCCGAGGGGGAGATCGTCCGGCTTCTGGAGAGGACGCGCAAGCGGGTCATGGGTGTGTTCCGGTCCGCCGGCCGCGGGCGGGGAGGGACCGTCCAGGCCTACGACCGGCTGTTCGAGAACGGCATCGACGTCGCCGAGGACCAGGGGGGGCGGGCCGCGGACGGCATGGTGGTGGGCGTCGAGGTGCTGCGCCCGCCCGGCGATCACCGGACCGCGACCGGGCGCGTGGTCGAGGTCCTCGGCCACCCGGATGATCCCGGCATCGATCTCAAGACCATCATCCACAAGTACGACCTGCGCGAGTCCTACCCGGACGACGTCCTGGCCGAGGCCACATCCGCCCCGGAGCGCGTGAGCGAGGAGGAGACCCGCGGCCGGGAGGATTTCCGTGACCAGCCGATCGTCACCATCGACGGCGAGACCGCCATGGACTTCGACGACGCCGTGCTGGTCAGGAAGAACGCGGACGGGACGTACGAGCTGCAGGTCCACATCGCCGACGTGGCGCATTACGTGAGGGCGGGCTCCGCCCTGGACCGCGAGGCGTACGAGAGGGGGACGAGCGTCTATTTTCCGGGCACGGCCCTGCCGATGCTGCCGCACAGGCTCTCGAACGGCATCTGCTCCCTCAACCCGGGGGTGGATCGCCTGGTGCAATCCTGCATCATGACCATCGACGGCCGGGGGCACGTGGTCGAGAACCGGTTCGCCGACGGCGTGATCCGGAGCGCCGAGCGGATGACCTACACGAACGTCGCCCGGATTCTCGTCGATCACGACGCGGCGGTCACGGAGCGCTACCGATCGCTCCTGCCGATGTTCCAGACGATGCAGGAGCTGTGCCTCGTGCTGAACGAGAAGAGACGCCGGCGCGGCAGCGTCGATTTCGATCTCCCCGAGCCGGAGCTGCTCCTGGCCGTCACGGGGGAGATGACCGGCATCGTCGAGCTGCAGCGCAACATCGCCCACCGGATCATCGAGGAGTTCATGCTGGCGGCCAACGAGACGGTCGCGACCCACCTGTTCCGGGCCAAGGTACCGTCGATCTACCGCATCCACGAGCGCCCGGATCCGAAGAAGCTCGAGGAGTTCGACGCCGTGGCGCAGGCGTTCGGGTACCGCCTGCCGCAGCCCTATACCTCCATCGAGCCGCGCGCCTTCCAGCAGATCGTGGAGATGGCGAAGGGCCGGCCGGAGGAGCGTTTCCTGTCCCGCCTGATGCTGCGCTCGATGAAGCAGGCGCGCTATTCGCAGGTGCGGGATCTCCACTTCGGTCTGGCCGCGACCTGTTACACGCACTTCACCTCGCCGATCCGCCGCTACCCCGACCTGATCGTCCACCGCATCCTTCGGCGGGTGCGCTCCGGAAGGCCGCTCGCCCCGGAGGAGCGCCAGGATCTCGAAGGATTCCTGCCGGAGGCGGCCCTGCACTCGTCGCGCACCGAGCGCACGGCCGACCAGGCGGAATGGGAGCTGGTCGAGTGGAAGAAGACGGCGTTCATGGCCACACGTGTGGGGGAGGAGTTCGAGGGCTTCATCCTGTCGGTGCACCCGTTCGGGTTCTTCGTGGAGCTGCGCGAGTATTTCATCGACGGCCTGGTGAAGATCGAGTCGCTTCCGGGGGACCGCTTCCGGTTCCACGAGAAGAAGATGATCCTGAAGGGGGAGCGGAACGGCCGGGTGTTCAAGCTGGGGGATCGGGTCCGGGTCCGGGTCGACCGGGTCGACCAGTTTCAGCTTCGGGTCGAATTCTCCCTGGTCGAGGAGACGAACGCGGGGCCGCCGCGGGCCGGGCGCCGGCGCCCGAGACAGCGGTGACCCCGTCGCGCGGCTACGAATTCTTCGAGCACACGGCCGACGTCGGGGCCGTGGTGCGCGGCGTCACTCTGCCGCGCCTGTTCGAGAATGCCGCGCGCGCGATGTTCGACCTCATCTGCGATCGCCGCACGGTCCGTCCGCGGCGCGCCGTGCGCGTTGTGGTGCGGGGCGAGAGCCTCGAGGATCTTCTGGTCCGCTGGCTGAGCGAGCTTCTGTTCCGGATGGAGACCCAGGGTCTGCTGTTCACTTCGTTCGCGGTCGAGCGCGTGGACCGGACGCTGCTGCGGGCCAGGGGCGTGGCGCGCGGCGAGATCATCGATCGCTCGCGCCACGCGCTCAGGCGTGAGATCAAGGCGGTTACGTACCACCAGATCAGGCTCGTCCGCGGCCGCAGCGCCTGGCGGGTGCGGATCGTATTCGATGTCTGAAGGGAGGGGGTCCTGGTGACGCAGCCGGTGTCGCTCCGAATCGAGACAGTGGACGACTGCCGCTTCCGCATCCCGATCCAGGGGAAGATGCGCGTTCCGGGCCTGGTGTTCGCGGACGAGCGGCTGATGCAGGGGATCCGCGAGGACCAGGCGCTCCGGCAAGTGGCGAATGTGGCCTGTCTTCCCGGGATCGTGCGCGCCTCGCTGGCCATGCCCGACATCCACTGGGGCTACGGATTCCCGATTGGAGGCGTGGCGGCCTTCGATCTCGACGAGGGAGTGATCTCGCCCGGAGGTGTCGGCTACGACATCAATTGAGGGGTGAGGCTCCTGCGCTCAGGTCTGAGCGCGAAGGACACGGACGGGCGGCTTAAGGAGATCGTGGACGCCCTGTTCCGCAGCATCCCCACCGGAGTCGGGTCGCACCGCAAGGACTTCCGCCTCGACGCCCCCGGCATGAAGCGGGTGTTGCGCGAGGGGGCCCGCTGGGCGGTGCAGAACGGCTTCGGCGAATCGGCCGACCTGCTGCACATCGAGGAGGGGGGCCGGCTGGAGGGGGCGCGCCCCGAGTTCGTCTCCGATCGCGCCCAGGAGCGCGGGCGGCCGCAGCTCGGCACGCTCGGCTCCGGCAACCACTTCACGGAGGTGCAGAGGGTCGCCGAGATCTACGACGAGACGGCGGCGCGCGCCCTGGGTCTGGAGAAGGACGCGATCACCGTCTCCATCCACACCGGATCGCGGGGCCTCGGCTACCAGGTGTGCGACGACTTCCTGCAGGTGATGCTGCGGGCGTCGCGCCTGCACGGCATCGAGCTTCCGGACCCGCAGCTCTGCTGCGCGCCGTTCAAGTCGGAGGAGGCGACGCGCTACCTGGGAGCGATGTACGCCGCCGCCAACTTCGCGTTCGCCAACCGCCAGCTCATCACCCACTTCGTGCGCCGCGCGCTCGAGGACGTCTTCGGGAAGGGCCCGCGCGACCTCGGTCTCGAGGTCGTCTACGACGTCTGTCACAACATCGCCAAGGTGGAGACGCATCGCGTGGACGGGAAGGAGAGACGGCTGTGCGTGCACCGCAAGGGGGCGACCCGCGCCTTCCCGCCCGGCCACCCGGAGACACCCGCGGCCTACCGGGAAGTCGGACAGCCGGTCCTGATCCCGGGGGACATGGGACGCTACTCCTACGTCCTGGTCGGGACCGAGAGGGCGTACGAGGAGACGTTCGGCTCGACCTGCCACGGCGCCGGCCGCCGCATGAGCCGGGCCGCGGCGAAGAAGCTGGCGCGCGGTCGCTCCATCGTGCGCGAGATGGAGGACCAGGGTATCTTCGTGCGCGCCGACGGCTACGCCACGATAGCCGAGGAGATCCCGGAGGCCTACAAGGACGTCGCCGACGTCGTGGACGTCGTGCACCGCGCCGGCATCTCCCGCAAAGTAGCCCGCCTCGTCCCCCTCGCCGTCATCAAAGGCTGAAGATCTCTCCGCGACCGTGGACCGCCGAGGTGCCTTAATCCGGACCGCGAACGGAACGAGGCGAGCGACCTTGCGGGAGAGGCCGTGAGAGGGATGAAAGACGAGGGAGCGGAACCCACGCGCGGTCGTCTGAGACCCTGCGCCGGGGTCCCGCCGCGCGCCCCACAGCGTGGTGGGCGGCGCAGGGCGAGGCGAGGGGAGGGTCGCGCAGCGAGCCGGACCCGTACCGCGCGGGGGTTCCGCTCTCTCGTCGCGCGTGCCGTCGAACGGTGTTTCAGGCTGGTGGAGTTTCGGGGCGCGCGGAGCGAGCGTTGTTACGGACGCGGGCCGGCTTGACGGCCGGCTGCAGGGCCGCTTCGAAAACTTCGTCGACCGTCTGCACGAAATGGAACGAGAGAGTCTTCAGGACGTCCTTCGGGATATCGAACAGATCCTTCTCGTTCTCCGCCGGCAGGATGATCGTCTTGATGCCGGCGCGCTGGGCGCCCAGAACCTTCGTCTTGATCCCGCCCACCGGCAGCACCTTCCCGCGCAGGGTGATCTCGCCCGTCATCGCCGTGTCCGCGCGGCACAGCCTCCCGGTCAGAAGCGACGCCATCGCCGTGGCCATCGTCACTCCGGCCGACGGTCCGTCCTTGGGCACGGCGCCGGCGGGCACGTGCACGTGGATGTCCGATCGATCGAAGAAGCGCGGGTCGATCCCCAGATCCTCGGCGCGGCTGCGGATGTACGACAACGCCGCTTCGGCGGACTCGCGCATGACGTCCCCGAGCTGGCCCGTGAGGATGAGCTTCTTGCCTCCGGGCATCGCGGTCGCCTCGATGAACAGGACGTGCCCGCCGAAGGGAGTCCAGACGAGACCGATGGCCACACCGGGGACCTTGAGCCTCTCGGCCGCCTCCTGCATGTACCTCACCGGGCCGAGGTAGGACAGGAGATCGGCGGTCCGCACCGTCACCTTCTCGGTCGAACCCTCGGCCCGCTTCAGGGCGATCTTCCTGCAGATTTTTGCGATCTCCCGCTCCAGGTTCCTCAGTCCCGCCTCCTGCGTATAGTTCGCGATGATGGCGGAGAGGGCCGCGTCCTCGATCGACAGGTCGTCCGGGCTGATGCCGTTCTCGGCGCACTGGCGGGGGATGAGGTAGCGCCGGGCGATCTGCATCTTCTCCTCTTCGATGTACCCGGGGAGCTCCAGGACCTCCATGCGATCCCTGAGCGGCGCCGGGATCGTGTCCAGGATGTTGGCGGTGGTGATGAACACCACGCGCGACAGGTCGAACGGCACGTCGAGGTAGTGATCCACGAAGGAGGAGTTCTGCTCCGGATCGAGGACCTCGAGGAGCGCCGAGGCGGGGTCGCCGCGGAAGTCGGCCCCGAGCTTGTCCACCTCGTCCAGCATGAAGACCGGGTTGCGGCTGCCGGCCCGGCGGAGCCCCTGGATGATCTGGCCCGGAAGCGCTCCGACGTAGGTGCGGCGATGACCGCGGATCTCCGCCTCGTCCCGGATGCCGCCGAGCGACAGCCGGTGGAACGAGCGTCCCATGGCGCGCGCGATCGACCTGCCGAGCGACGTCTTGCCGGTGCCCGGCGGGCCGACGAAGCAGAGGATCGGGCCCCGGGACTCGGGCTTGAGCCGGCGCACGGCCAGGTACTCGAGGATCCGGTCCTTCACCAGCTGGAGATCATAATGATCCTCGTCCAGGACCCGGCGGGCCTCCTGCAGCTCGATCTTGTCCTCGGTCAGTTTCGACCACGGCAGGGAGACCAGCCAGTCGAGATAGGTGCGGCTGACGACGTACTCCGCCGACGCGGGCGGTATCGTGCGCAGGCGGTTCAGCTCGCGGTCGGCCGCCTCGCGGGCGGTGGGCGGCATGTCCGCCTTCTCGACCTCTTCCTTGAGCTTCTGGACGGCGATCTCGTTCTCGTCCCCCTCCCCCAGCTCCTTCTGGATCGCCTTGAGCTGCTGCCGCAGCACGAACTCACGCTGACCCTTCTCGACCTCGTCCTGCACGTCCTTCTGGATCTTGCTCCCCAGCTCCATGACGCCGATCTCGCGGCTGATGTGCCGGGTCAGCTTCAACAGACGCTCACGGACCGACAGGGTCTCGAGGAACTCCTGCTTGTCCTTCGCGTCGCGCACGAGGAGGGCCGCCGCCAGGTCGGCCAGGCGCGCCGGTCCCTCGACGTTCAGGAGGGCGACGCCGAGCTCGTCGGCGGCGATCGGCATGAGCGACAGCATCTTGCCGATCTGGGCCTGCAGGTTCTTGACCAGGGCCTCGATCTCGACCGTCTGCTCGACCTGCTCCGCCAGGAGACCGACCTCGAAGACCAGGTAGGGCTCGGTGCGGACGGCGCGGGCGAGCCTGATGCGGTCGAAGCCGGCGACCAGGATCCGGATCGAGCCGTCGGGGAACTTCAGCATCCTCTGGATGACGGCGACGGTGCCGACCTGGTGCAGGTCCTGCTCCGTGGGCTCTTCGACCGCGGCGTCCTTCTGCAGGACCAGGGCGACCATGCGGTCCTTGATCATGACCTCGTCGATGAGCTTGATGGACGACGGGCGGCCCACGACCAGGGGGGTCGGTATGTGCGGGAAGACCACGGTCCCCTTCAGAGGGAGGATGGGCAGGGTCGCAGGCAGCGCGCGCGGTGCGGGCGAGGGCGGGCGCTCCTGGTCCTCCGCCGGCCCCAGGACGGTGCTGTCGTCTAGACCTTGCTCGGACATGGCGGCCTCACAGTCCTCACGCTTCGTCGATCGGCACGCTACGCGCGCCGGATGATCCGCGAGGGATGTGGATCATCAGGAATCCATCCTTGTAGGTCGCAGTGATCCTCTCGGCGTCGGCCTCCTGCGGCAGGGCGAGCACCCGCTCGAAGCGGCCGTGGGCGATCTCCATCTGGTGCCAGCGCATGCAGCCCTGGGCCAGCGGCTCAGGGCGGAGGCCGGACACATGGAGAAAGAGCCCCTCGACGAGGATGTCGATCTCCTCCTTCTCGACGCCCGGAAGCTCGAGCGTCACCACGAACCCCTCGGCCGTCTCGTAGACGTCGGCCCGGGGGAGCCACGCGGTCTGCGGCTCCACCGGCTTGACGTCGCGCAGCAGCCGTTCCATCACCTGTTCCATGCGTCGATGGATGTCGAGCATCGGATGGGAGAGGCTGCGGCGGATGCGCACCATGGACAAGGGTTCCTTCAGCGTCCGCCTTGAAGCGCGTTGACCTGCCGGGTCAGGCGCGACTTGTGCCGGGCGGCCGCGTTGCGGTGGATGATACCCGTGCCGATCGACTTGTCGAGAAGCGCCAGGGTCCTGCCCAGCTCGCGCTGCGCCCCGCCGGCATCCTTCTTGGAGAGGAGGAGCCGCAGTTTCTTGATCTGCGAGCGCAGGCGGCCGCGGCGGATGATGTTGATTGCCCGGCGCCGGCGTGTCTTGCGGATGTTCTTGACGGCCGACTTGATGCGTGCCACGACGAGTCCCTCCCCGCGCCCTACCGCTCCCGGAGACCCAGGGCCCGCAGCCGCTCGCGGGCGAGGCGGGCCTCCTCCGACTTCGGATAGGCGCTGACGATGTGCTGCAGCTGGATGACCGCGTCCGCGGTCCGGTTCATCTCGAGTAGTGCCAGTCCTTTCTTCAAATAGGCGGCCGCCGCCTTGTCGCCCCCCGCGTGCTCGGCGAGCAGCCGGTCATAGGCCGCGACCGCGTCCGGGTACTTCTGCTGGCTGAAATAGACCTCGCCGATCAGGTACTGCGCGTCGTCCGCAAGATCGTCCGCGGGGTTGAGCCGGACGAAATCCTGAAGCTCCGCCAGCGCCAGGTCGTAGTTCCCCTTGGAGTAATCGCTGTATCCCAGGCGGTACAGATCCACGCCGATCGCCGTACCGGGAACCGCTCCCGGAGCCGCGGAAAGGGGAGTGGAGCCCGTGCCCGGCGGAGCCCCGGGCTCAGTGGCCGGGGACGGTGTCACGGCGGCGGGCGGCGCCAGGGCGGCCTGCGAGCGCGCCGCCGACTCCAGCGCCTGACGCGCTGCCTTGAGCTCGGCCTGCAGCGACCCGAGACGCTGGTCGGTCTCGTCCGAGCGGGTCCGCAGCACCTGGACGTCCCGTTCCAGCCCCTCCAGCCGCACCCGCAACTCGGCCATCGCCGTGTCCGGCGCGGCCGGCACCGCCCCGCTGCGCCCCACCTGCTGGACCAGCGCGGCGTTGTCCTTTTCGAGCTTCCACACCTGCTGCTGCAAGGCGTCGAGATCGGCCTGGAGATGCGCGCCACCGCCGGCCGTCGCGCAGGACGAAGACACGAGCGCCAGGGCCGCCACGATCAGCCACGAGGTACAGGCGCCGCCCGCAGCCTCTCTCAACGGCTCACCGCGGCGCCTCCCGCCCTACTCGGCCAGGAAGACGAGCTCGGCGCGCCGGTTCGCTGCCCAGGCCTCGTCGTTGTGGCCCGGGTCGATCGGTCGCTCCTTGCCGTACGAGATGATCCTGAGCCGCTGCGCCGGCGTTCCCAGGGACACCAGATAGTCGCGCGTCGCGCGGGCGCGCTTCTCACCCAGGGCCAGGTTGTACTCCACCGTGCCGCGCTCGTCGCAGTGCCCCTCGATGCGCACCTTGAACTGCGCGTACTGCTTCATCGTCGACGCATCGTCGCCCAGCGTGCGGATGGCGTCCGATCTGAGATCGTATTTGTCGAAGTCGAAGTGGACGCGTTTGAGGGCGCCCTGGGCATTCAGTTTCTCGGCCAGGGACGAGGAGGATTCCTTCACCGCCTCGGCTTCCGGCTGGGACTCCTTGAATCCCGTCGTTTCGTCGACTTTTTCGGCTTTTGAGGGCGCGGACGAAAAGTCCGGCGCCGTGGTCACGGGAGCCTCGGCCGGCGGCGCGCTCTTGCAGGCCGGGACCGCGAGGACCAGGGACGCGCCAAGAATCAGAAGCGCCACGTAGCGGGGAACACCATGACCCATCGTGTCACCTCCACAGGATTGGAGGAACCGGACCTAGCGAGGCGTCCGATCCCGGGGGCGCGGCGTAGACCCGAATCGCCGAGCCGGCGATACATCGAAGCGAGCGGATTATATCACGCGATTCGAGCCGCTCAGCGGGACCAGGAAGGGGAATAGCTGTTCCCCCCGTGGCTCAGACGGCGGGCGTGCGTGCCGTCGAGATCGACGATGAAAATATCGAAATTGCCGGTGCGGTTCGACGCGAACACCAGATGCCGGCCGTCGGGCGACCAGCGCGGCCATTCGTTGATATTGCTGTTCTCGGTCAGTCGGCCCACCTGCCCGGTCTTGATGTCCTTTACGAAGATGTCGAAGCCGCCCGGGACGCGGGCCGTGAATGCAATTTTGTCACCCAGAGGCGACCACGAGGCGGCGTCGCAGTAGCCGATCTCGGGGGTGAACGGACGGACGTTCCCGCCGTCGGAGTCCATGATGTAGATGCGCGGGCTTCCGGCCCGGTCCGACGTGAAGGCGATCTGCGTCCCGTCGGGCGACCACGTGGGGGAGGTGTCGATGGCCGGCTCCTTCGTGATGCGCGTGGGGACCGGCTTGTCGATCCGCTGGACGTAGATCTCCGCGTTGCCGTCGCGCGTGCTGGCGAAGGCGAGGCTCCGCCCGTCCGGGCTCCAGGCCGGTGCGCTGTTCAGGTCCCCCTCCTGCGGAAAGGCCTGGCTCAGCTCCCCGTCGCTGTTGACGATCATGAGCACCGGCGTCCCGGAGCGGAAGGACACGAAGGCGATCTTGCGGCCGTCGGGGGACCAGGCCGGCGAAAGGTTGATGGTGTTGTTGGCGGTGATCCGCTTGGCGCGGGCGCCGTCGTAGTCCATCACGTAGATCTCCTTCGCCTTGCCGACCTGCGACACGAAGGCGATCTTGGTCTGGGCGATCCCCGGCTGGCCGATGAACTGCTCGACGATCGCGTCGCTCAGCTTGTGCGCGACGAGGCGGGCCTGATCGGACTCTCCGCGATACTTCTTGTGGAGCAGAATTTTCTGCTCCATCGTGTCGTGCAGCACCGATTCGAAGACGAGGTTGCCCGGCTCCATCGATGTCTGACCGAGCAGGAGCGCGTCGGCCCCGACGCCGACCCACTCCTTGTAATTGATGTTCCGGCCGCCCGGGTCGGCGTGGACCAGCTTGTAATATTCGTCCGGAATGATCAGGAAGTAGCCCGAAAAGTCGAGATCGTCGCGGATGGTGTCGTGGATCGTACGGGCAGCGTCCTGGGCCTTCGAGTCGCCGGTCGCGGTGAACGCGGGCAGGGCGATCGGCTGCTTCGGTTTCGCCGCGCCGATGATCCGGATGATCGGCACCGATGGGATGGGCGCCTCGGGCGGAGGAGTCCCGCTCTGGGAGAGTGATTTCTGAAGAGAGACGCCGAGCACGAGGAACGCGACCAACACCCTGACCCACAACCGCCGGCTCGCTGATTTCACGTCGAAGTGTCTCCTGGCTCCTGATGGAACAGATCAATCACGCGTGAAGGTGACCTCGATCTGGATCGTGAAGCTCGGCGCCAGCCCCTGGGGCAGAGGCGGAAAGACGGCATCCTGGATCGCCGTTATGAACGATCGGTCCACGTTTTCGTACCCGCTGGAAGTTGTGAGCGTGATGTTGCTGGCCCGGCCGCTGCTGGCGACGGTCAGGAGGAACGTGGCATTCAGGGCGGGCCGGGTCTCGCCCGGCGGATAGATCGGCTTGCGCCAGGCGGCGTAGATGACCCTCTCAATGATGTTGCCTTCGAACTGGATCAAGTCGGCCTGCGCGGCGCCGCTACCCCCGAACCCTCCGCCCGCGTTCCCCGTGCCACCGGACACCCCCGACATACTGGCGCCGTGCGCGGGCGTCCCCTGGGGCTGCGGCTGGTCTTCGGTCTGCTTTGCAGTCTTCGACGGCGGCTCCGAAGATTTCACCGGGGTCGCGGTGGCCTTGGGCTTCGCCGGCGTGCTCTTCGGCACCGGAGTCTTCTTCGGCGTCGGCTTCTTGGTGCGATCCGGAATCGGGATCGCCTTCTCCTCCTTCGGGACGGGGGGCAGGCTCGACTTCGCGGGCTCGGAGGGGGCCGCCGGAGGGGGTGAGGCGGCGGCCGGTCCGCCGGGAAGCGACACGAGATCGACGATGTAGACTGGTTCGATCGCGGGGCGCGGCAGCAGACGCGGCACACCGAACGCCAGGATGAGGCCGAACACGTGCAGACCCAGCGACAGAACGACCGTCGTGCCCCAGGGGCTCGCGGGGGCCGCCAGCTCTCCCGCATCGAAGCGCGTGATCATTTCTTCTTGCTCCGGCCCTCCGGCGCGCGCGCGGACTGTGTGACCATGCCGACGCGGTCGGCCCCGGCCTTCTTGATCTGGTCCATCACCAGCATGACGCGACCGTACGGCACCTCCTGGTCGGCGCGCAGGAAGACGAAATCGACGCCCGTGCGTTTGATCTCCGTCTTCAGACGATCCGTCAGGAGCGCCATGTTGACGGGACGATCGTTGAGATAGATGGTCCCATCGGTGTCCACCGTCACGACCAGCCGCTGCTCCGTCGCGTCGGCGCCGGACTCCGTCTTCGGAAGACGCACGTCGATGCCGCGGGTCATCATCGGGGCGGTGACCATGAAGATGATCAGGAGCACCAGGACGACGTCGACCAGCGGCGTCACGTTGATCTCGGAGAGGGAAGGACCGAACCGCCCGCCGCCCCGTCCCGGCAGAGAGAGCGCCATCGTCTACAGCCGGATCTTTCCGGCCTCGACGGCGGCCGAGGCGGCGCGGTGGGACTCGATCTGGGACTCGGCGATCGACACGAACTCGAGCACGAACCGGTCGATGCGGCCGCCGAGGCGCCGCACCCGCGCCAGCAGAAGGTTGTACCCGATGACTGCCGGTATGGCCGCGAACAGTCCGGCGGCCGTGGTGACCAGCGCTTCCGAGATCCCCGGGGCGACCGCCGCCAGGCTGGCGGATCCCGAGACGCCGATGGCCTGGAACGCGTTCATGATCCCCCACACCGTCCCGAACAGGCCGATGAATGGAGTGACGCTCCCGGTCGTGGCCAGAAGCCCGAGGTTCCGGTCCAGCCGCTCCGCCTCCGCGGCCGCGGCCTCCTCCACCCGGCGGCGCACCCTGTCGAGCACACGATCGCGCGCCTCGTCGGGGATGGAGGGGCTGCCGCGGAACTTGCCCACCGCGTCCGCCACCCCGGTCGTCAGCTCCCTGAAGCCGCCGGTGAAGATCGACACCAGGGGGCTCTTCGAATACCGGCTGCTCCGATCGCGCAGGTCCGCGAGACGCTTCTCGCCCGCGAGATCGCGCAGGAAGCGTATCGAGTCGGCCTCGGCCCGCTTCAGGGAACGGTAGCGCTCGATGATCACCGACCAGGACAGGACCGAGAAGCCCACCAGGACGAGGAGAACGATCTTGACCAGGGGGCCCGAATCCACGACGAGCCGCAGGATGTCTCCCTGGAAGCCGGCGGTCGTCACGGCCAGAGTGCTGGCAAGGGTGAGATGCATCCGGAGTCTCCCGAGCAGGGCGCGCGATCGCGCAACAGATTCGAGCGGCACAAGTTAGCATACGGTCCCTTCCTTGACAACCCTTGATCGGTCTGATAGCATCCGGGACTGATCGGACCCGCGCACAACGGCACCCTCCACACGACGAGTTCGATGCTCCGCTGCCTGCACATCACCAACCTGGCCATCGTCCGAGAACTCACGCTCGATCTGGGGAGCGGGCTCAACTTGCTGACGGGAGAGACGGGTGCCGGCAAATCGATCCTGGTGGACGCCTTGGCGTTCGTCCTGGGGGGACGAAGCGGCCCCGAGATGCTGCGGGCCGGAGCCGAGCGCGCCTCCGTCGAGGTCGAGTTCGACCTCTCGTCCAACCGCGCGGCCCGGCTCTTCCTCGAAGAGCGCGGCTACGCCCTCGACGGCGACGCGATCGTCACCCGGCGCGAGATCCTGGCGCAGGGGAAGGGACGGTCCTTCCTGGGGGGCACGCTCGCGCCCCTTTCCGACTTGAAGGGGCTGGGGGCCGCCCTGGTCGATCTGCACGGCCAGCACCAGCAGCAGACCCTCCTTCACGCGGCGAACCACCGCGACCTGCTCGACCGGCACGCCGGTCTCGACGCCCGCCTCGACGTCATGGACGGCGCCTCGCACGCTCTTGCGGGGGTCACGGCCCGCCTGCACTCGCTGCGCGAGGGGGCGCAGAGGCTCCTGCAACGGGCGGACGCCCTGCGCCATCTCATCGACGAGATTGAGAGGACCGCTCCCAGATCGGGGGAGCGCGACGCTCTGCGCGCCGAGCGCGAGCTCCTGCGCAACTCCGAGACGATCCTCCGCCAGTCGCGCGGCGCCTACGAGGCGCTGTACGAGGGGGAAGCGGCCGCGCTGTCGCGGCTCGCCGAGGCGATCCGATCGCTGCGGGAGCTCGCCCGCTTCGACCCCGGGCTGCACGAGTCGCTGGAGCGGGCCGAGGCGGCGCGGGCCGACCTGCAGGAGACGGCGTTCGCGCTGCGCGACTATCCGGCTCGTCTGAACTTCGAGCCGCACCGTCTGGAGTCGATCGACGACCGGATCCAGACGCTCGAGTCGCTGCTGCGCAAGCACGCCCCGGGCGGCCGGGAGGAGGATCTCCTGAGGCTGCGCGACGAGGCGGTGCTCGAGATCGAGCAGCTCGTCGGGGGCGGAGAGACGGTCGAGGAGCTGGAGACGAAGGTCGAGGGTCTGCGGGCCGAGACGCTCCGCATCGCCGCGGCGCTGTCGCGGGATCGGCGCTCCGCGGCGCAGACGCTCGAGGCCAAGGTGGAGCGCCAGCTCGCCGAGCTGGCGATGCCGGCGCGCTTTTCCGTCGACTTCCGGACCCGTCCGTCCCCCGGCTCCGGTCTGTGGGTGGAAGGGGAGGAGGTCGCCGTTGACGCGGCGGGATACGACGTGGTGGAATTCCTCCTGTCGGCCAACCCGGGGGAGCCGCTGGCCCCTCTGGCCTCGGTCGCCTCCGGGGGGGAGTTGTCGCGGGTCATGCTGGCGCTCGAGGTCGTCCTGAGGAGAGAGGCGGAGCCCCGCGTGCTCGTGTTCGACGAAGTGGACTCCGGGATCGGCGGGGCCGTGGCGGAAGCGGTCGGCCGGAAACTCTCCGAGCTGGCGCGAAGCCATCAGGTCATCTGTGTCACGCATCTGCCGCAGATCGCCGCGCACGCGGACCGGCACGTCCTGGTCCGCAAGCGCCGGGCGCGCGGCCGGGCCGAGGTGGACGTCGAGACGCTGGACGACCGGGGCAAGGTGCAGGAGATCGCGCGCATGCTCGCCGGAGAAAAGGTCACCCCCGCGGCCCTGCGGCACGCCGCCGAGATGCGGGCCCGCGGACGCGCTCCGGCCGGACCCGAGGCGGGCCGGTGAAGCTGACGGCGGTCTACCCGGGGACGTTCGATCCCATCACCAACGGGCACATCGACATCCTGACTCGGGGCGGCCGGATGTTCGATCGGATCATCGTCGCGATCCTGAGGAATCCGGACAAGGACCCGCTGTTCCCTCTCGAAGAGCGCGCGGAGATCCTCAAGGCCGTGGCGAGCCGCTGGTCCAACGTGGAGGTCGAGTCGTTCGACGGCCTGCTGGTCGATTTCGCGCGCAAGCGCGGCGCGCAGGTGATCGTGCGGGGTCTGCGGGCGCTGTCGGATTTCGAGTACGAGTTCCAGATGACCCTGATGAACCAGCGTCTGGAGCCCGGCATCCAGACGGTGTTCATGATGCCGTCCGAGGCCTACTCCTATGTCAGCAGCAGGCTGGTGAAGGAGGTGGCGCGCCTCGGAGGGGACGTGACCGGGCTCGTGCCGGCCGAGGTCGTCGCGCGGCTGAAGAAGCGTTTCGCGGTGACGGCATGACATCGAAGGAGATGTGTCTGGCGCGCAGGCTCCACGCCGTGAGCGTATCGCCGACGCTGGCCGTGATGATGGAGGCCAAGGCCCTGAAGGAGCGGGGCGTGGACGTCATCGACTTCGGGCCGGGGGAGCCCGATTTCGACACGCCGGAGAACATCAAGCGCGCCGCGGTCCAGGCGCTCCAGAACAACCTCACCCATTACACCGACACCGGCGGGGTCCTCGATCTGCGCCGCGCGATCGCCGCCCGCTACAGGGAGCGTCATGGAGCGGCCTGGGGGCCGGACGAGGTCCTGACCGGATGCGGCGGGAAGAATGTCCTGTTCCTGATCGCCCTGTCGCTGTTCGAGGAGGGGGACAGGGTGGCCCTCTACGCTCCGTACTGGGTCTCGTTCCCCGAGCAGGTGAAGCTCGCCGGCGCCACACCGGTCGTCCTGGAGGCGCGCGAGGCCGACGGGTTCGTCGCGCGCGCCCGCGACCTGGAGGCGCACACCGACCTCAAGGCGATCATCGTGAACTCGCCGTGCAACCCGTCCGGCGCCGTGATCCCGCCGGAGGAGATCGAGCGCCTGGCGAAGTTCGCCGAGCGCACGGGAGCCTGGGTGATCTCGGACGAGACCTACGACACGTTCCATTACGGGCCCGGCCCGTTCGCGTCCCTGGCGTCGGAGCAGGCCCGGCTGCGCGAGCGGCTGGTGCTCGTGAACTCGCTCTCCAAGACCTACGCCATGACCGGCTGGCGCGTCGGCTACGCCCTCGGTCCCCGTCCTCTCATCGACGCGCTGCGCAAGGTGCAATCGCACGACGCCACGCACACATCGTCGATCTCCCAGGCGGCCGCGATCGAGGCCCTCACCGGCCCCCAGGACTCGATCGAGGCCATGCGCGAGGAGTACCGCCGGCGCCGGGACGAGCTGGTGCGCTCGCTGAACCGCATCCGCGGCATTGCGTGCACCCTTCCACCCGGAAGCTTCTACGTCTTCCCGAACGTCCGCGACGCCATGTCGGCGCTCGGCAGCGCCAGCTCCGCCGATTTCGCCCGCCGCCTGATGACGGAGATCGGCGTGGCCACCGTCCCCGGGGAGGCGTTCGGCGCACCCGGGTACCTGCGTCTGTCCTATGCCCTGGGTCTGGATCGGATCCGCGCCGGCGTCGAGCGCCTGCGCCGGCTCCTCGGCGCACGGGACGCATGACGACACGGCGCGGCTTCGCACTCGGGGCGGCTCTCGCGGTGCTTCTCGTGGCGGGCGCCGCGCTTGCGTCCGAGCCACATCCGGCCTCCTCCGCGTCGGAGGCCGTTGTCTATTCCGTCACCCTCAACGACGCCCTGTTTCCGATCAGCGCGGGCTATCTCAAGGACGCGCTCGCGAAGGCGAACGAGGGCGGCGCCGCGCTTTTCATTCTGAAGCTGGACACGCCCGGCGGGCTGGTCTCTACGGTTGAGGAGATGGTGCGCGACATCACCTCCTCGAAGGCGCCGGTCGTCGTCTTCGTGAACGGAAGCAAGGCGGCCTCGGGCGGCTTCTTCCTGACGATCGCGGCGGACGTGGCGGTCATGGCCCCCGGGACCCGCATCGGCGCGGCGCACCCCGTGCTCCTTCCGATCCTCCCGACCGGCGGCGGGGCCGCTGTCGACCCGACCCTGATGACCAAGGCGGAGAACGACCTCGCGGCCTACGCGCGGAGCCTCGCCTCGAACCGCGGGCGCAACGAGAAACTGGCCGAAGAGGTCGTGCGCAAGAGCAGCTCGTTCACCGAGCGCGAGGCGCTCAAGCTCCATCTCATCGATTACGTCTGCAGGGACGAGAACGAGATCCTGTCCCTCCTGGACGGCAAGAGCATCCGCCGCTTCGACGGCACGACGCAGACGCTGCGCCTGTCACGCGTGCGCATCGTGCCTCTGGACATGTCCACCCGCGAGCGGCTTCTCGGAGTGCTCGCCGACCCGACCCTGGCCATCTTCCTCCTGTTCGGCGGGATCGTCGGGCTCTACATCGAGTTCACCCACCCGGGGATGATCGCCCCGGGTGTGATCGGCGCGATCTGCCTGATCCTGTTCGCCCTGGCGGCGCAGATCCTTCCGATGAACTGGATCGGGGTCGCGCTGGTGGTGGCGGGGATCGTCATGTTTTTGCTGGAACTGAAAGTGCCGAGTTATGGCACCCTGACGGTCGGCGGAGTGGCCTGCCTGGTCCTCGGCGCGCTGATGCTGTTCAAGAACGAGCCGGGAATGCCGGAGGTGGCAGTCGCGCGCTGGACGATCGTCTCGATCGCCGGATCGGCGGCGCTCATCATGGCGATCCTCACCACCCTGATCGTCCGCGTGTCGCGTCTCAAGGTGACGACAGGCTCGGCCGGACTGGTGGGGGAGCGGGGGACGGCGCTGACCGACGTGGGATCGGAGGGACGCGTGTTCGTGCATGGGGAGTACTGGAACGCCCGGGCGGCCCGACCCATCCAGAAAGGGGCGAATGTCAGGGTGACGCGCGTGCGTGATCTGGTGCTGGACGTGGAGGAGTCATCCTGACGCCGCGGCGGGTCGCGGGGGAGGTTCCATGAACGGTGCAGTGGGGTTGGGGCCGGGAGTACTGATCTTCGTCGCGATACTGGCCTTCTGGATCATCTCCAGTATCAAGATCCTCAACGAGTACGAGCGCGCCGTCGTGTTCCGCCTGGGGTACCTGCATGACAAGGCGAAGGGGCCGGGGCCGATCCTTGTTGTGTTCCCGATCGACCGCATGGTGCGTGTATCGCTGCGCACGGTCGTGCACGACGTGCCGCCGCAGGACGTGATCACCCGGGACAACGTCTCGGTCAAGGTGAACGCGGTCGTCTACTACCGCGTCATGGATCCGAAGAAGGCGGTGGTCGACGTCGAGCAGTTCCACTACGCCACCTCGCAGCTGGCCCAGACGACGCTGCGGGCCGTTTTGGGGCAGGTGGAGCTCGACGACCTGCTGAGCAAGAGAGAGAGGCTGAACGCCGAGCTGCAGCAGATCCTGGATCGCCACACCGATCCCTGGGGCGTCAAGGTGTCGGCGGTGGAGGTGAAGCACGTCGATCTGCCGGCCGAGATGCAGCGGGCCATCGCGAAGCAGGCCGAGGCGGAGCGCGAGAAGCGCGCCAAGATCATCCATGCCGAAGGGGAGTTCCAGGCCTCGGCGCAGCTCGCCAAGGCGGCGGAGGTGATCTCCGCCAACCCCACGACCCTGCAGCTGCGCTACCTGCAGACCCTGACCGAGATTGCCACCGAGAAGAACTCGACGATCATCTTTCCGGTCCCGATCGACATCCTGGACGCGCTGAAAAAGAAGATCGCGTGAGGCGCGTCCGGTCGCCTCGGGGGGCGGCCCCGTGAGCACGGACAGGCCCGCAGACGAACTGACCATCGCCCGCGCCGCCCTCGGCGCGTCCCGCCAGCTGGATCTGCAGGCGGTCGCCGACGCGATGGTGCGGGCCGGCATGGATCTGGGACGGGCCACGGCCTCCTTCCTTTATCTTTACGACGGCGAGCAGGACACGTTTCATCTGAAGGCCTCTCACATCCCTCCGGAAGATCCCCGGCGCAAGGGGCTGGTGACGCTCGATCTCGTGGAGCTGCGGGGCCCGGACCGGAACGCCGCGTCGTTCATGCCGGCCGTGACCCGCGCACCGGAGGCCTTGCGCCGGGTCGCCGTGGAGCAGGTCCTGACGGTCCCGCTTCCCGGAGCGGGGACTCTGCTCGGCATGCTGCTGCTGGCGCGCGAGGGGGAGGGTTTCGCGCCCGCCGACCTCGACCGGATCGGCCGTCTCGTCCCGGAGCTCGTTCCGGCGCTCCTGAACGCCCTGCTGGTCGAGCGCTACAAGGAGCTCATCATCAAGGATGACCAGACCGAGTCGTACAACCGGCGTTACTTCGATCGGTTCCTGAGCGAGGAGGTGTACCGCGCGCACCGCTACCGCACCTCGCTGTCGCTCATTTTTCTGGACATGGACAACCTGAAGGAAATCAACAACCGCTACGGCCACGCCATGGGGAGCAAGGCGCTGCGGGAAGTGTCGCGCCGGCTGGTGAGGGAGATCCGCGGCAGCGACAAGCTGTTCCGCTATGGCGGCGACGAATTCTGCGTGGTGCTGCCCGAGACCGAGCTGAGGGGAGCCTGCGAGCTCTCCGAGCGCCTGCGCGTGTCGCTCGCCAGCCGCTCGTTCCTCGTGGACGACACGCCGGGGATGCTGTTGACGGCCTCCTTCGGCGTCGCCTCCTATCCCGACCACGCCCGCACCAGCCTGGGGCTGATCAAGTGCGCGGACAAGGCGATGCAGAAGGTCAAGCTTTCGGGCAAGAACTCCATCGGTGTTTCGGAGGCCGACGAAGAGACGCTGCAGGCGATGGGCGGGAAGCGTTGAGCCGGCCGCCCTCCCTGCGGCGACTCCTCCTGCAAGTGATCGTGCTGGCGGCGGTCCTCGGCGGGCTGTCCCGCCTCGCGGGCCGGACCGCCAAGCCGCCCGTGGGAAGCGACGAGGCCCCGCCTGGCGGCGCCTCCTCGACCGCGCGCCACGCCGACGAGATGTCGACCACCCCGCCCGACCTGACGTTCTACCACACGCTGGGAGACGCGCGCACTCCCGGCGGGGGGCCTCCGGTGCGCCAGGCGCAGGATGAAGCGCCTGGACGGACCTCCGAGACCTCGCCTGCCGGCGGGGGGGCGTTCGTGGTCCAGGCGCTTGCCACCCGCGATGCGGCCGCGGCGCGGCGGATCCGCGATCGTCTGGCGGCGCGCGGCTTTCCCGCGACCGTGTCCAACGATCGGGCGACCGTCCGTCCGGTGTACCGCGTCCGCGTGGGGCGCTACCGGACGCGGGCGGAGGCGGAGGCGGCGGTCCGGGTCGTGCGTCAAAAGCTCCATCTGAGCCCGTGGATCCTGCAGGAGGAGGAGTGAGATGAACGTGAGGCGCCCGCCCGCGGACGACCGCAGGCTGCTCGGAGATCTTCTCGTGGAGGCGGGGATCGCGACGCGGCAGGCGGTGGGGACCGGCCTCGAGGAGCAGCGATTGCGTGGCGGTCGGCTGGGATACAATCTGCTCAAGCTCGGCCTGGCGACGCCCGCGGCGATGCACCTGTTCCTGAAGGAGAATTTCGAGAGGCTGTCGCCCGACATGGCCGAGACGCTGCGCACCTCCCCCGCGGTCGATCTCATCCCCGCCCGACTGGCGCATTTCTACAGCATGGTCCCGGTGAGCGTCGCCGACGGAGTCCTGGCGCTGGGTCTGACGACCGGCGACACCCCCGCCCTCGTCCCCGCCGTCGAGGAGCTGACCGGGTTGCGCGTCGAGCCGCTGATCTGCCCTCCCTCTCTTGTCACCGACGTCCTGGCCCGTTTCTATCCCTCGGAGGTCGACGCGGGCGTGCTCTACCGGCCGGGGGCCGACCATGTCTTCGTCCTCTCGGACCGTCACCGGCGCATCCTGCCGGCGCTGCCGGGAGCCCTGCGCTGCGATGCGCCGGCGGTGGACCGGCTGCGCTCCCTGGCCGCGGCGGGAATCCGGAGCGGCGCGCGCCGTATCCGGATCGAGCCGAAGCGGGACGCGATGCACGTCACCCTCAGCGGGCGACGGCTGGACGATCAGACTCTTCTGGAGCCGCGCGGCGCCTACGCGGGCCTGGCGCGCCTCCTGGAGGGAATCTCGGGAATCGCGGCGCGCGGCCGGGTCGTGCCGCGCGAGGGAAGGTTCATTCTTCTTGCGGACCACAGACGACTCGTCGCGTCCGTCGCGGCGCTCCCGGGTCTGGACGGCGACAGCCTGACGCTCGACCTGCGCGAGGAGCGGATCGCCCCGCTGTCGCGCGGGCAGATCGAGGCCGAGATTCCGGGCCTGCCACGCGCCGTCGATCGCCTGGCCGAGGCGGGACGCGGGCTGTTGATCGTGACCGGCTCGGACGAGGCGGAGACGGGCTCCGGTGTGGCCACGGTGCTCGGACTGCTCGGGGAGCGCTGTCCCCGGCGCGTCGCCGCGGGCGCCATGGCGGCCCTGCATCCGGTCGAGGCACCGTCCTCCGCCCGGGACGAGGAGGAGATCCCGTTCGAGGCGCTCCTGGACCGGGCGACCGTCGACGGCCCGGATGTCCTGGTCCTGCCCGGCCTCGAACGCTCCGGCCGGGCGATGGTGGCGCGCGATCAGGCGACCCGGCGCGTCGTGATCGCCACGTTCACCCCGGCCCTGGATGCGTGCGCCGCGGTGGAATCGCTCGGACGGGCCGGAACAGGGACGCTCCTGCGCGAGCCCCTCGTCGGTATCCTGGCGGCCCGATTCATGGAGTCGCTCTGCCCGTCCTGCCGGCGACCGGTCGATCCGTTCGAGTTCCTCCCGGCGGCCGCGCGACACCAGCGCCCGCCCGCAGGATCGTACGCGGTCTCGGAAGGCTGCCCCTCCTGTCGCGGCTCGGGACTCCTCCTGTGGCAGCCGGTGTGCGAGTTCCTCTCCTGCCGGCCGCCCGAGGATCCGTTCCAGCCCCGTCGTCCCGCCCGCGAGATCAGGGACGACCGCGCCGCGCGGGGACTGAACACGCTCTCACTGGCCGGGTTCGCCAGGGCCGCATCCGGATTGGTGGACGTCAGGGAGCCGCTCCGCCTCCTGCTTCATGAAGGATAGGTCCACCCTGAGGCGGGGAGGAGTGTGGGCGGGCGTGTCCGGGGCCCTTCTCGCCCTGGCGTTCCCGCGTGCCGACCTGTGCGCCGTGGCGTTCGTCGCCCTGGTGCCGTTCCTGCTGTCCCTCCAGGATGTCCCGCCCGTCACCGCCCTGTTCCGCGGCTACGCCTGCGGCGCGGTCTTCTTTACGTCTCTCCTGTCCTGGATCCCGGGCGTCATGGTCACCTACGGAGGGATGTCCGGTGTGCTAGCCTGGCCGATCTTCCTGCTCCTGGTGTTCTATCTCGCGACGTACGTCGCGGTCTTCGCCCTCCTGCAGGCGGCATCCTGGCGGCGCTTCGGCGAGCCGGCTCTGGTCCTGGCGCCGGTCGGGTGGGTGGCGCTCGAGATCGTCCGGGGGCGCCTCCTGACCGGGTTTCCCTGGGGCCTCATCGGATACTCCCAGTATCGCGACATCCCTCTCCTCCAGACGGCGGCCTGGGGAGGGATCTGCGCCGTGTCGTTCGTCGTCGTGGCCGCGAACGCCGGCATCGTTCTGCTGGTCCTTCGACCGGCCAGGCCGCGCCCTCTCATCTGCGGCGCCGCTCTCCTCCTCCTGGTGGCGCTGGCGCACGCGTACGGCGTCCTGACGATTCGCGCCGGCGAGCGCCGGCCCGGCGGCGAGTCGATCCCGGTGGCCGCGGTCCAGGGGAACGTCCCCCAGGATCGCAAGTGGAGCCCGGGCAGCGGAGCCCGGATCCTGTCGGACCTGGTCCGCCTGACACGGGAGGCCGGGGCGGGGGGGGCGCGTCTTATCGTCTGGCCGGAATCGTCGAGTCCCTATTCCTTCCGCCGGCCGGCGCCGGCCGGGGCTGCGGGACCCGGCGTCGAAACGGACGAGGCGTACCTCTCCGTGGTCCGGGACCTTGCGCGCGCCTCCGGTGCGACCCTGATCCTGGGAAGCGTGGACTATAAAGTCGTGGACGGCGACCTGCGTGTCTTCAACAGCGCGTTCGCGGTCGAACCGGACGGGTCTCTGGGCGGATCGTACGACAAGATCCACCTGGTGCCGTTCGGGGAGTACGTCCCGCTGCACCGTCTGCTGTTCTTCGTCGACAGGCTGGCGCAGGGAACGATCTCGGACTTCGCGCCCGGGACGGTCGCGGCACCCCTTCCGACCGGTGTCGGGCGCGCGGCGACGTTCATCTGCTACGAGGCCATTTTCCCCGAGGTGGTGCGCCGCGTCGCCGGGAAGGACGCGGCCCTCCTGGTGAACATCACCAACGACGCCTGGTTCGGAACGACGGCGGCCCCGCTGCAGCACCTGGCGATGGCGACCGTGAGGGCGGCGGAGAACCGGCGCTTCATGGTGCGCGCCGCCAACACGGGCATCTCGGCGATCATCGATCCGTACGGGCGCATCCTGGAGCGCACCCCGCTCATGGAGAGCGCCGTGCTGCTGGGAACGGTTCAGACTCGCTCCGACGTCACTCCCTATGCCGCGTGCGGCGATCTGTTCGCCTGGGGGTGTGCTATACTCACGCTCCTTCACGGCGCCGCGCTTCGCGCGGCGTTTCTGCGTCGGGGTTGACCCGGCGCGCGGGAGTCCCGGTCGTGGCGAAGAGTCCCCGAAGTTTCGAGATCGAGGAGCTTGCGCGCAAGGCGGACGCCCTCAAGGAGCGCTTCACGGAGCTCCGGGGGCACCTTTGATCTGGAGAGACTCGCCCGCGAACTCGCCGAGATCGAGAAGACCGTCGCCGACCCGGGGCTCTGGAACGACCCCGCCCGCGCCCAGACGACCCTGAAAGCCCGCACCCGCCTGACGGAAGAGCTGGAGTCCTTCGGCAGGCTCGAGAAGAGGGCCGAGGACGCCGAGGTGTGCGTGGAGCTTCTGCGCGAAGGGGAGGACGTCGGCGGCGACCTGAAGCAGGCGGTCGAGGCGCTGCAGGCGGCGCTCGACGAGCGCGAGCTCGAGATCATGCTCCAGGGCGAGCACGACGCCGCGAACGCCATCCTCACCATCCACCCGGGAGCGGGCGGCACCGAGTCGCAGGACTGGGCCGAGATGCTCTACCGCATGTACCTGCGCTGGGCGGAGAGGCACGGTTACCGGATCGAGGCGCTCGACTATCAGAAAGGCGAGGAGGCGGGGATCAAGAGCGCCACCCTCCTCATCAAGGGGAAGAACGCCTACGGCTTCCTGCGTGCCGAGAGCGGCGTGCACCGTCTGGTGCGCATCTCCCCCTTCGACTCCTCCGGCCGGCGGCACACTTCATTCGCCTCCGTGTACGCCTACCCCGAGCTGGACGACGCCATCGACGTGGCGGTCGAGGAGAAGGATCTGCGCATCGATACGTATCGATCGAGCGGCGCGGGAGGGCAGCACGTGAATGTCACGGATTCCGCCGTGCGCATCACTCACCTGCCGACCGGCATCGTCGTGTCCTGCCAGAACGAGCGTTCGCAGCACAGGAACCGCGACATGGCCATGAAGATCCTCAAGTCGCGCCTGTACGACCTGGAGCTTCGCAAGCGCGACGAGAAGCGCCAGGTCGAGGAGGGGGCCAAGAAGGACATCGATTTCGGCAGTCAGATCCGCTCCTATGTCCTGCAGCCCTACACGCTCGTGAAGGACCATCGCACCGCCTCCGAGAGGGGGGACGTCCAGAAGGTCCTGGACGGCGACATCGACGACTTCATCAAGACCTACCTCCTCGCCAGCAGCCGGAGCGCCGCCCCCACCCCTTCCCGCTGACCCTTGCCGGACCGGGCGACGGGGGCGCGCGGGGGCGCGGCTTAAAATCGCCGCGCCGCCGGACGTCCCCCGCCGCCCTCTCGAAAGCGAGCACCGCGGTGAGGCTCGCACACCTCCTGTTTGAGATCGTTCATGGATCGCCGTCCTCGGAATCGCAAAGCGTCAGATGGGGAGAGATCATCGTGTCGGTTCCTTGATGGACGTGCTCCTCGGGAGGTCGCTTTCACGGTGCGAGGCGGGGACGCGGCGGGGTTCGGCGATTTTGAGCCGCGCCATGCGGGTCGCCAGGTCGCTTCGTACCCCGCGCGAGCGAACATGAGCCGAACCCCGCCGCGTCCCCGCCTCGCGGCCCGGAAAAGCCGCAGCGACCCGGCGGTTGACAGGATCCGAGGAGGCCGGTATATTGGCACTCAAGTCCGATGAGTGCCAAAGGCGGAACCACGCAGGAAAATCCGATCGATGCCCGCGCCGAGGAGATCCTCAAGCGGGTCATCGTCAACTACATCCTGACCGGCGAACCGGTCGGGTCGCGCACCATCGCCAAGCTCAGCCGCGAGGGACTGAGCTCGGCGAGCGTCCGCAACGTCATGGCGGACCTTGAGGAGACCGGCTTCCTGGCGCAGCCGCACACCTCCGCCGGCCGCATCCCCACGGACAAGGGGTACCGCTACTACGTGGACGGCCTGCTCGACCCCGTGCGTCTGTCCCAGAGGGACAAGACGCTCATCGACGAGAGCCTGTCGCGGGTCGCCTCGGAATTCGGCGAGGCGATGGAGATCATCCCGAAGATCCTGTCGAGGCTGTCGAGGCATGTGGGCTACGTGATCACCCCTCCCATCCGGGAAGCCGTCCTGAAACACATCGAATTCGTCAGCCTTCAGGAGAAGCGTGTCCTGTGCGTGTTCGTCGACCGCTCCGGTGTGGTCAGCCACCGGATGATCGAGGTCGAGGAGGAGTACGCGCAGGCGGATCTCGATCGGGCAGGGAGGTACCTCGTCGAGGAGTTCGCCGGGCTCACGCTGGGGGACATCCGCGCCCGTCTGGTGGGCCTGATGGTCCAGGAGAAGGCGGCTTTCGACGTGCTGCTGAAGAGCGTGGTCAGCCTGGGGACACGCTACCTCAACGCCGAGCAGGACGAGCGCCGCCTGGTCCTGGAGGGGACCACCAACATCATGAAGCACCCGGAATTCGCGGACATGGACACCATGCGCCGTCTGTTCGAGACGTTCGAGGAGAAGCACCACCTGGTCAACCTCCTGGACCGCTGCCTGGATGCGCCCGGCGTGCGCATCGTCATCGGCTCGGAAACGGACGACCCGGCTCTCAAGAACCTGGCCCTGGTCGCCTCTCCTTATCAGGTGGACGAGCGATCCAGCGGGATCGTCGGTCTCCTCGGTCCGACACGCATGGAATACGAACGGGCCGTGGCCCTGGTCGATTACATCTCCAGACTCCTCTCCAGTTTATTGACCAGCCCCCCACACTGACCTATATTCGGGCGGGAGGTCGTATGCCGACGCGTCCGCGCAAGCCGACCGATCCGCCGGAGCCCGAACGCCCCGGGAAGGACGAGGAGGAGCCGATCGAGATCCTCGAAGTGGTGGGGGTGGACGAGACCACCGGCGCCGTCAAGGAGAAGACGGGGCGCGAGGAGCGTCCGGCCGGCCGTGCGGGGGGGCGGTCCCACCTGGACACGTCGACCCTCGCCCGGGAGCTCGAGGAGGCGAAACGGGACAAGGACAAGTACTACGACCTCCTGCTGCGCAAGCAGGCGGAGTTCGACAACTTCCGCAAGCGGATGGAGCGGGAGCGCGACGAGTCAGGCTCCGCCGCGGTGCGCGAGGTCCTGAAGCGCTTCCTGCCCATCCTGGACAACATGGAACGGGCCCTGCGGGCGAGCGAAGGTTCGAAGGACCCTCTCTTCAAGGGAATCGAGCTGGTGCACCAGCAGTTCCTCGATCTGCTCAAGAAGGAGGGGGTGGTGCCGATCGACGCGCTCGGCGCCCGCTTCGACCCGCGCCTGCACGAGGCGGTCCTGGTCATGGATGTCCCGGGCTTCGAGTCGGACGTCGTCCTGGAGGAGATGCAGAAGGGGTACATGTACAACGACAGGCTGCTGCGGCCCTCACTCGTGAAGGTCACCTCCGGCAAGGGGGCCGACCGGGAGTCCTCGTCCCGGTCGCAGCGGCAGGATCGTGACGCGGGGGAGGAACCATGAGCCGGGTGATGGGAATCGATCTGGGCACGACCAACTGCTGCGTCGCCATCATGGACGGCGGAACCCCCCTGGTGATCCCGAACAAGGAGGGCGCGCGGACCACCCCCTCCATCGTCGCCTTCACGGAGAAGGGGCAGCGTCTGGTGGGACAGATCGCCAAGCGCCAGTCCGTGACCAATCCGCACAACACGGTCTACGCCGTCAAGCGGCTGATCGGACGCAAGTTCAACTCCCCCGAAGTGCAGCAGGCCAAGAAGTTCGTGCCCTACCAGATCGTCGAGGCCAAGAACGGCGACGTGCGGATCCGGGTGCGCGACAAGGACTACAGCCCCCAGGAGATCTCGGCCATGATCCTGGAGCGACTCAAGGAGATGACCGAGGAGCACCTGCAGACGGAAGTGCACGAGGCGATCATCACGGTGCCGGCGTACTTCGACGACAGCCAGAGACAGGCGACCAAGGATGCCGGGCGCATCGCCGGGCTCAAGGTCCTGCGCATCATCAACGAGCCCACCGCCGCGTCGCTGGCGTACCGCCTGAACGAGGAGGCGGAGAAAAAGATCGTGGTCTACGACCTGGGGGGCGGCACCTTCGACGTCTCCATCCTGCAGCTGGGCCAGGGAGTCTTCGAGGTCAAGGCGACGTCGGGCGACACGTTCCTGGGAGGCGAGGACTTCGACCAGCGGATCCTGGAGTGGCTGCTCGGGGAGTTCGAGAAGAAGGAGGGGATCTCGCTGCGCGAGGATCGCCTGGCGCTGCAGCGCCTCAAGGAGGCCTCCGAGAAGGCCAAATGCGAGTTGTCGTCCGAGACGCGCTCGGAGATCAACCTGCCGTTCATCTCGGCCGATGCCAAAGGACCCAAGCACCTGAACGTCGTCCTGGCGCGCGACAAATTCGACGAGCTGACGGCGGATCTGGTGGACCGGACACGCAAGCCGTGTCTCGAAGCCCTGTCGCTCGCGGGACTCAAGCCGGCCGAGATCGACGAGGTGCTCCTGGTGGGGGGCATGACGCGCGTCCCCAAGGTCATCCAGATGGTGCGCGAGATCTTCGGCAAGGAACCGTGCCGCGACAAGAACCCCGAGGAGGTGGTCGGCGTCGGCGCGGCCATCCAGGCCGGCATCCTGCAGGGGGAAGTCAAGGACATGGTCCTCCTGGACGTGACGCCTCTGTCTCTCGGCATCGAGACGCGCGGCGGCATGTTCACCAAGCTGATCGACCGCAACACCACGATCCCGACCCGCAAGACGAAGATCTTCACGACGGTGGCCGACAACCAGTCCAAGGTCGAGGTGAACGTCCTGCAGGGTGAGCGCGAGGTGGCGGCGTTCAACAAGTCGCTGGGCCGCTTCGAGCTGGTGGGAATTCCCCCCGCGCCCAAGGGCGTCCCGCAGATCGAGGTCACGTTCGACATCGACAGCAACGGCATCGTCCACGTCTCCGCCCGGGACTTCGCGACGAACAAGGAGCAGACGATCGTCGTGACACCGTCCGGAGGGCTGTCGGAGAAGGAGATCGGCGACATCATCGACGACGCCCGGAAGAACGCCGACGCGGACAAGAAGAAGGCCGAGCTGTACCGTATCCAGGCGCGCCTCGAGGGCCTCCTCGAGTCCAACATGAAATCGTTCGCCGAGTTCGGGACGCTCCTGGACGAGGAGAAGCGGAACGTGGTGAAGAAGATCCTCGATGGGGCGCGCAAGGCGCTGGCATCGGCCAGCGTCTCGGAGTGCATGGCCTCGCTGGAAAAGCTGGGGGAGGCCTCCGAGATCCTGACCGAAGTGATCCTGTACCATCCTTCGCCCAACGCGCCGGGGGGCACGAGCGGGTCGGGCGGCACGGCGCGGACGTCCTGACGAAAACCGGGTAAAATCACAGTCTTTGCGACGGGCCGTCTGGCGCCATGGCAGCGATGCCGGGGCAGCGGCCGGTCGTTTCCGGCCCTGCCCAGGAGAGAGCGGTCTTGAAGAAACGGGATTACTACGAGGTCCTCGGTGTCGGGCGCGAGGCGGGTGAGGCCGAGATCAAGAAGGCCTACCGCCAGCTCGCCATGAAGCATCATCCGGATCGGAACCCCGGAGACAAGAACGCCGAGGAGAAGTTCAAGGAAGCGGCCGAGGCGTACGCCGTCCTGGCCGACACGGACAGACGCGCGCGCTACGACCGATTCGGGCACGCCGGCATGGGCGGCGCCGCCGAGGGGGTCGGCGGCTTCAATCCGGAGGTCTTCTCCGATTTCGAGGACATCCTCGGGTCCTTCTTCGGCTTCTCGTTCGGCGATCTGTTCGGCGGGGCCCGTGGTCGGCGCCCCGGTCGCCGCCGGGGCGCCGACCTCCGGTTCGATCTGGAGATCGATTTCCTGGAGGCCGCTCTCGGGTGCGAGAAGGAGATCAGCGTTCCCCGCCTGGAGAGCTGCTCCGATTGCAAAGGCACGGGCTCGCGGAGCGGCGCGCGGGTGACGTGCGAGGCCTGCCACGGCCAGGGCCAGGTGGTTCACAGGCAGGGCTTCTTCACGCTGAACCAGGCCTGCGGTCGTTGCGGAGGCGCGGGGACGGTCGTGAGGGATCCGTGCCCCGCCTGCCGGGGAGAGGGGCGCCGGCGCGCCGTGCGACGGCTGAACGTCAAGGTTCCCGCCGGGGTGGACAACGACAACCGTCTGCGCGTTCCAGGAGAAGGGGAGGGGGGAGCGGCGGGCGGCCAGCACGGGGACCTGTACGTCGTCCTGCACGTCAAGGAGCACCCGTTGTTCCGGCGCGAAGGTCCGAACCTGGCGGTCGAGGTGCCGATCACGCTCCCGCAGGCGGCCCTGGGTGTCGAGGCGCAGGTGCCGACGCTCGAGGGGCTGTCGCGCATCAGCATCCCGTCCGGAACGCAGCCCGGCGCCGTCTTCTGCCTGAGGGGCAAGGGGCTCGCCCGGCCGGCCGGCGGGCCGCGCGGAGACCTGTACGTGACCGTGGCCCTGAGCGTACCGACCCGGCTCGGACGCAAACAGCGGGAGTTGTACGAGAAGCTTCTCGAGCTGGAAGAGCCGGCCGGCGAGAAGGACAAAGACAAGGACATCCTGGGCCGGGTCAAGGACATCTTCACATGACGATCCGAACCGGTCACGTTCGGCTGAAAGGCTTGTGCTCCA
This sequence comes from Candidatus Dormiibacterota bacterium, assembly GCA_035635555.1. Lineage (NCBI taxonomy): Bacteria > Bacillati > Candidatus Dormiibacterota > Candidatus Dormiibacterota bacterium. The sequence goes on along the minus strand of DASQAT010000041.1, from coordinate 105,109 downwards.
ACGGTTGCACACGAGGCGGACCACCGAGAAAGGGCGCGCGACATGCGGTCCAGCGAGTCCCTGTTTACGCTCGTTTCAGCCGACCCCGACTCGTGCGTGGACAATCGGTGGACAACGCGATGAGATAGAATCACGTCGGCGGCGCACCGTCCTGCAGACGGGGCTCGGCACTCCGACCGACCGGCGCCGCCGAACATTCCCTCGGAGCTCGCTCGGAGGCGAGGATGGGGCGTCGCCGAGAACCACGTCGGCCAGAAATCGGACGATGGGATCCGGCCCTTCACAGACTCACCGAGAAGCAAATCGACGAGCTCGCCGCGACTTTCATCCCCCCGAAGGATCTGTCGCTCTTCGAATGGGAGTATCCCGAGCCACGGGACGCGCGATCTCGTCGCCAGAGGAAGACGCGCGCGCGGATGTTCGGGGGCCAGTACACGGGCGAGTTCGATTTGGTGCGTGGCGAACGCCCGGCCTGGGAGAGGCTCGGCCCGCTTCAGGGTCCGAATTTCGGCGTGCTCGCAGAACTGGCCGCGCTGAAGGCTCGACGCGAAGTGAAGAGGTCTAGGAGGTGCGCCCGCCGAGTCCTCCAGAACCGTCTCGATACGTGCTTCACGGAGAAGGAACGTCACGATGCAGCGAAGTGGGTCCGCCGCTGCTATCCCGAGCCTGACCCCCACAAACTGATCGCAGATTATCTTCGGAGTTGGGGCGTTTCCGACCGTGCCCCCTCGAGGCGGACCCTCCAACGCTATCGTCAGCTCGTCGCGCCCATCCGAAGCTTCCTCGCCAGGTTGATCGCCGACCTCAAGCGCTGAGAGCCGAAGAACCACCATCCCGCCTACAGAATTAAGTGGCACACTTTGCGCGGCGGCCATGCAGCAATATGCATGGCTATGAAGAGGATATCTCCACTCCGGATCTTCAGAGTAGCAGCCGGGCTCACTCTTGATGACCTCGCTGGGCCGACGGGCATCGACAACGGCACCCTCTCTCGGCTCGAGCGCGGTCTCCGTCCTCTCAGCGTAGAACAGGTTCAGAAGATCATCGCGGCCATCGGGCCGGACGCGATCGAAAGCATCATCGCGGCCGCGGATCTGGTGAGACCCCAGGCTCGAAAAGAGCGGTCATCGTGAGCCGGCGCCGCGTCTCCGCCGCCGAGGTCGATCTCTGCCTCGCAAGTTTCTGTCCGGCCCCCGTCCCTCTCGGACCGCGGGAATGCCTCCGACCTCGTGGCGGCTCGCTCGAGAACGCTCTCGCGATTCTTGCGAACGCCCGCATCATCCGATCGTCTGTCGAGCGCCTTGCGATCGAACAGGCCTGGTCGATCCGCGCATCGGTCGCTCTCGAGGCAGCCCGTTTCTTGACGGACTGGGGCGAGGACATGGTCACACGTCGGCGCGGCGCCGGCGAGGGTGTCCGATGATCCGCGCGCGGCGTTCGGTCGAGCCCACCATCGCACGGATCCTCGATGGCAGCAGGGCCGTGCCTCCGGGAGATCGGATCGGGATCGTGGAGGACGGGCGCCTCCTCACCATCCGCGAGGTCGCCGCGCGATACGCGGCCAGTCCCGCGACGATCGAACGCCTCGTCGCCGAGGGTATGCCGTGCCTCGACCTTGCGATCCACCGTCCCGGGCGGCGACCGAAACGAAATCTTCGATTTGACCCGGCCGCGTGTGACCGGTGGTTGGCGCGACGATGAAATAAATACGGCCGCGTTCGAGCGCGGCCGGGAGGTGCGGAACCGTGGAGACCGAACACTACGACGAGATCCACCGGCTGTCAACCGCGGAAGCTGAGCGGGCGCTTCTCAAATCGATCATCAGCCGAGGGCGCGAGGGCCTCGAAAGAGCGCGTCGAATTGTCAGGGTCGAAGACTTCGCCCTCGTCGTTCACAGGGAGTTTTTCAGTGTGCTTCTGGAGATGGATGAACTGGGGCTCCCGTTCACGCGGTCGAGCATCACCGAGTTTCTGAAGCGGCCGAGGTCGACGTGCCAGTAGAAAAGAAAACGATCGCCATGCCATCCGACCAGGAACAGGTTGCGCTGGTCGCGCAGCCCGGGTGCGACAGCTGCAGTCACCCTGGTTGCGACGGAACGCCGATCTTCTATCTCGCCGGCCGCGGCGCGTGCTCGCAGCATCACCACGAACTGGAGCTCACAACGTGCCGGTGAGGAAGGGCCAGAAGAGCACGCCGACCGTCGCCGAACTCGAGGAGCGGGTCCCCCACTCAAGGGAGGCGGAGGCCTCCGTCCTTGGCGGCATCCTCGCCGGCCTGAATCCCGTTTCCGTGCTCGCCGGCGCGCGGCAGCTCCTCTCGGCCGATGACTTCTTCATCCCGAACCACCGCCTGATCTGGGAAGCGATGGTCGCCGTATCGAACGTGTCGAGGGAGATCGATCTCGTGATGCTGAAGGAGAGGCTCGCGGGCGCCGGTCAGCTCGAGACCGTCGGCGGGCCCGCTTTCATCGCGTCGCTCGTCGACGGCGTTCCGAAGTCTTCAAACGTGCAGCACTACGCACGGATCGTGAAGGACAAGGCGGTGCGGCGCGGGATCATGGAGGGTGCGCTTTGTCTCGCCGGCGCGTGCACGAACGGACATGAGACATCGGCCCTCCTCGAGGCAGGAAGCGATCTCTACCGGCAGACGATCGCCGTAGATCCCGAGGCGCGGAAGGGGTGCGCCAGCACGCACGAGCTGATGAGCGACTACTCGGCGAACGTCACGCGCGGTCGTGGCCAGAAGGTCTGGACCCGGATTCGGCCGCTCGATGAGGCGACCGATGGTATGCGCCCGGGCGAGGTGCTTACCATCGTCAAACGCCCGCAGGTCGGCGGGAGCGCCATCGCGAGTCAGATCCTCCACAACGCAGCGATCGAGGGCGAGCCCTGCGTCTTCTTCTCCCTCGAGATGCCACGCACCCAGGCGTTCGAGCGCCTTGTCCAGCAACGGCTCGGACTGTCGCGCGCGCTCGTGGAGCGTCTGGGCGCCGCCGGCTGGTCCGCCCTGACTGCATCACAGCGTGCCGCGCTCAACGGCATGGCGGTCAACATCATCGTCGTCGACCGCGGCAAGAGCGGGATCTCGGAGCTCGACTCCTCAATGCTGCAGGCGTCGGCAAAGCTCGAGCGTCCCCCTCGCCTGGTCGCGATCGATTACCTCGGGCTCCTGAGCTCGGGGGCGAAGAACCTGCCCCTCTACCAGCGCGTTTCCGAGGCGGCCGTCGACGTGAAGTCGTTCGCGAAGCGCCATGAGTGCGCGGTCGTTCTCATCTCGCAGGCCGGCCGCGACCAGGACCAGGAGAAGAGCGAGGGCGCCAAGGAGCTGGGGCTCGACGCCGCGCGCGACTCGGGCCAGGTGGAGGAGGCGGCGGACTTCATGTTGACCCTGTGGAGGCCAGAACTCTCCTCGACCACCGGCCCGCTCGAGAAGCACCGGTCCCGCGGCCAGCTCTGGGGCCGGCTCGTGAAGAACCGCCGCGGCCCCCTGCCGAGCTTCTGCATGCACCTGGACGTAGAGACCCTGCGCATCAGCGACGGGACGGAGGGCTCGTGAGCCGCACCGGCTGGGTTGCCGTGCCGCGTGCCGTCCGCGACGCGCCCTGGTTCAAGGAGGCCGATCCCTTCACGCGCGACTTCTGGATGCTCCTGATGAGCCTGGCCGCCTACGCCCCGCGCACGACAGAAACGGACCTGAATCTCGCTCCCGGACAGCTCGTGACGTCGTGGAAATCTCTCGCCGAACAGATGGCCTGGACCGAGAACCGGAAGCGCAAGACTCCCACCCTCGCGAAATGCCGGTGGGCAGCGGAGTTCCTGAGAAATGCCGGTGAGGCTGCATGGACGCCGACAGGGGCTCCGCACTACACCGGCATCGTCGTAACGCTTGAGCGGTGGGCGTTGTACGCCGTTGCAGGCGAGACAGTAGCCGACACCACAACAGACACCACCGCAGACCGTCTGTTGGACACCACAGCAAGATCAGAAGAAGAACTACAGGGGTCTGCCGGAAGAGCAAGAAAAACCCCCTTCGAGAGACAGCAGGAGAAGTACCGGAGGGACGAGGAAGAGGGCCGACGCCTCATCGCCGAAGAGCGACGACGACAGACCGCGGGGCTTGATGCACTGCCAGAACCAGGAGGGGCGGATGTGCACTGAGCGGGGCCGCAGCGTCCGAGCGCGCAGGCAGCTATCGTCCTCGCCGGGGGCGCGCGGGGGCGTGCAAAGGACGCCGAGTCCTCGCGCGCTCCTGAAACCCACGCCCTGTAGCGACTTGCGGAGACAGGTGTCCACGGAATGACCACGGCGAAGAAGGCCGCAGAACGCTCTCGGAAGGCCCCCAAATCGGGTCACGGTCGACGTTACCCGCGCGGACCGCACGAGGCCGGAGCACTGGCAGCCGTCGGGGACCGTCGTGCGGTGGGCCTGGCGGAGCTCGACTATCTGTGCGCGGGCCTCAAGGACCTGGAGGCTCGGGCGCTCGCCGACCTCGGGGGTGCGGAGACCGTCTCCGAGTTGCGTCGGAGAGTCCTCAGCATTGGGCTCGCCGCGGACGGATTCGTGCTCGCCCTGCTTGCTGAGGTCGTGGACAAGATGAAACAGAGCCGGGCGGCCGGACACGTACCGCACCCCTCGAGATACGAGGCCGTGCACGTCATCGCGACGTTCATGGATTTGGCGGCGCGGCGCTACAAGGACGTGGGGCTCGACCGCCTAGCGCGTCGCGTGCCGTCGCTCGGGGACTACCTGGCAGAGCGTCAGGGGGGCTCAGCAGCCTCAGGAGACGCGAACGCGACCGCGTCGGCACCATCGGTCTCGCCTGCGCCCGATCGCGCAACGGGGCCCACGACGCGAAGCAACGCGCGGCCGTCTGAGGTGAAGCCGTGAGCATCCCGTACATCACCAACGAGGAGTTCATCATCGACCCACAGCTCTACGCCTTCACCGAGGCATCGATGGCCCAGCGGGCCGCGATTCGTGTCTCCTTCGACGGCCTGCCGCCGGCGAATGCCGAGCAACGGGACTTTATCGAGACAGCTCTCGGCCGGCCCTGGGGAGAGGACCTTCGGCGGGTCCGGCGAATGGTCGCCTGGGTCTGCGGAGCCGACAGTGGGAAATCGGTCATCGCCGGCGGCTCTCTCCTGCATGGTGCGCTCTTCTGCAGCCTGAAGGGGCTTCGACCTGGCCAGCGCGCTCACGGTCTACTGATGGCGCCTGACACGCGTCTGGCGTCGATCCCGTTGTCGTACATTCGCGGCGCCATCTCAGCGTCGCCCATCATCGCGGCCGAGGTCGAGAGCGAAACGACGGACTCGATCAGGTTCACGCGCGGTACGGAGATTGGCGTCCTCCCTGCAACGGTGGGCGGTCGCGCGCCCCGCGGTCGACGCTTCTACCGTGTCGTGATGGAAGAAACGGCGTTCTTCATGGACGCCGATTACCGCGTCAACGACCGGGACGTCCTGCGTGGGTTTCGCGTTCGTGTCCTTCCGGACGGTCAAATCGTGCTGATCTCAACCCCCTGGAGGAAGACGGGGCTCCTGTACGACCTGCACAAGCTGGAGTTTGGACGGTCGGAGCGCACGCTCGTTCTCCAGGCGCCTACTGCGCTGATGCGCCCCGACAAGTCCGCGGCGGCGCTGGCGGACGAGTTCGCCGACGACCCCGTGATGGCGGCGGCCGAGTTGGGCGCGGAGTTCATGGAGAACGCCGGGGCCTTCCTCGAGGCGGCAGACCTGGAGAAGGTCATCGAGTCGCGGGTCACCCGCCGCGAGCCCGAGGCGGGGTTCCGGTACGTCGCCGCGACCGACCCGTCCGGGCTGCGCAACGACCCGTGGGCGTTCACGGTCCTCGGCCGGAGGGAGGACCAGCTCGCGCAATTCGTCGTCCGGTCCTGGCGGCCGGGGTCGAGCGTCGACCAGGTCGTGACGGACATCGCGTCCGAGTTGCGCCTGTTCGGGCTGACGGGGCTCGTCGCGGATCAGTTCGGCTCCGAGGTGACGAAGGCCCACTTCACCCGCGCCGGGATCCACCTCGAGGAACGGCCGTTCACCTCGGGGCCCGGGTCGCCGAAGACCCTCGGCTTCAAGGCGCTCCGCGAGGTCGTCATCGGCCGGCGCATCGCGCTCCTGGACGACGTCGAGCAGAGCCGCGAGTTGAAGCTGCTCGAGGTGACGCGGCTGGCCGGCGGCGGCGAGCGCATCGCGGCGCCCGGACGTCTGCATGACGATCGCGCCTGCGCCCTGGCGCTAGCCGTGCACGAGCTCTACGGCGGCCGCGGCGCCGACGCCTACCTCGCGATGCTCGCCAGACAGCTCGAACGGCTGCACGCGATGGAGCGCGGCGAGCTCCCCCCGCCAGGACAGGAGAAGCGCGAGGCGATCCGGGTCGTGCCGCTCACCTCACCTGACAAAGTCCGTCAACCGACCGAACACCAACGCGTCATTTTCGCGGCCGCCGGCGCCGTCCGGCGAGCCTGAAAAGGAAACCGATGACCACAGCGACAGCGAGGAAGACCCGAACCGTCCCCGAGGCGAAGACCCGGATCGCGGCGATCGAGAAGCGCGCGGCCGACCTGCAGGACGAGGTCCGCGCCGCCGCCGACCGTGACGCGCAGCTTCTCGCGGCGCTCGAGGACGTCCGGGGCCGGCACCGCGAAGGCAGCGCGAAGCGCACCGACGTTCGAATTGCCGAGCGCGCCCTCGAGGAGCACCGCCGCGAGACAGCACACCTCGACGACGCGGTCAAGAGTCTGCGCGCCGAGCTCGCCGACCTCGAGTCCTTCGTCGCCGGCGAGGAGAGCGACCAGGCCCGACGCGACCAGGAGGCGGCGGCCGCGCCCCTGCGCGCCGAGGCGGAAGCCCTCGTCCCGGAGTTCATCCGGACCCTCCAGGGCGTCGGCGACACGCTCATCAGGCGGAAGCGCCTGGCGGCTCGGCTGCGCGAGGAATTTCCCCTCGCGAGTCCGGTTCAGGCGATCCCCATGCCGGAGCTCGTGCGCCGCACCGCTGGCAAGGACGCCGGAGGCCTGAGCTTCCGGACCGTCGAGACCTACATCAGGTTCGTCCTGGCGGGCTTCGAGCCGGAGGGCGATCGGAATCTGGACGAGCGGTTTCACATCACCGCGCGATAACACGCGCGCCAGGAAGGAGCAGTTCCATGAACCGAAGTCAGGAACTTCAGGAAATCCGGTCCGCCCTCGACGGCATCAGTGCCCGGATCGAGGCAATCAAGCGCCCGAGCGTGACCGCGGCCCGCACGCCGGATCCACCGCGGGGCAACAGCCCGGGCCAGCCGAGCGCGATCAGTCTGAACCCTCCGCGTCCAATCCCGGCGAGCGACCCCGTGGTCGAAGCGATCACGATCGCGGCGGCGGCGCAGGTCATGGAGCAGCTGTACCACCGCCCGCACGCCGACCTGTTCGCGGAGCTGCGGAGGCGCACGGACGTGCACCGCCTGGAAGGGGGCGACTTCAATACCGCGTTCGGCCGGGCGAAAGCCGAGCTCGTCGCGGCCATCGTCGCGGGCCTGGCGTAGGTCGATCATGGGAGAGACCGTCATCCGTATCGTCCTCGAGGGCACCGACGCCGCGCTGGCGATGTTGAAAAGGAACGAGTCGATCGTCCTCGACGGTATTGAAAAGGGGATGCGCGATGCCACACTCACGATCCTGGCACGAGTGAAGGTAAGACTGTACGCCGGCCCTCATCCGATGCAACGGCGCGGCGCCGCGGGACTTGCCGGATCCATCACCAGCGACGTCAAGCGCGAAGGTAAATTCATCCGCGGGATCGTCGGCTCTACCATGCCCTACAAGACCGGCTATGCGGCCATCCTCGAGAAGGGCGGCCCGATTCCGGAGATCGTCCCGCGGAAGGGGAAGGCCCTGATGTTCCCGAACACCCAGGGCGTTTCCGGCGGGAGCTACCGGGCGGTCCTGGCGAGCGGTGGCACCATCCGGGCGGCCGTCAATGCGGCGCAGAAGACCAGCCGCAAGACGGGCCAGAGCGAGTGGATCTTCGTCAAGCGCGTCCGCGCCCGCTATCAGCAGGCGTATCCCTACCTGCGGCCGTCCTTCGATGCCGAACGGGACCGGGTCGGGCCGATGATCAGGACTCGCATCATCGAGGCGCTGCGAGCAAAAGGAAAAATCTGAACCGAGATTAACATGGCGAATCTGCAAGAGAGGTGAGCTCATGCCCACGTCCGATGGTGACGCTGATCTTAAGGTAGTCATCAAGGCCCTGCTGGACTCCAAGGGCTTCGAGGAGGCGCAGCTCGCCCTCAAGAAGATGAAGGGCGCCACTGACGATGCGGCGCCGGGCTTTAAGGCGATCAATCAGGAGATCTCCAGGCGCGAGATCAAGGTCTTTACCGCCGAGCTGCTCCAGGGCATCGGCGTGATGCAAGGCGCCGGTGCTGCGGGCCGGGTCGCGGCAGAGGGCTTCGCACTCATGACCGGCGGCATGGGCCTGGTGGTCAACCTGCTCCTGGCGCTGGGGGGGCTCTTCGCCGTCACCGTCATCCCTAAAATCAGCGAGTATTCAAAGGAAAGCGCCGAGGCGAAAAAGAAACAGGACGAGCTGACACAATCGATCATCACGCAGCTTCCCCAGCTCGAGGAGCTGGCCAAGAAGATCGGCAACGTCAACACGGCCCTCGCTGAACAGGTCAAAGCCGTCCGTTCTGAAGCCCTGAAACAACAATCGAGGGAGATCGGCGAGAACACCGGCAAGGTGATCGTCCTCGAACAAAAGTGGGGCGATTTGACCGACAAGATCGCCTACTTCGACAAGCTCCTGAAGACGGCCGCGCCGGGCAGTGCCACAGCAAGCCGCGTCCAGAAGTTGCGGGATGAAGCGGCGGCGACGCTCGACGAGATCAATCGACTGAGCGCCGTCCTGACTGAACAACTCGCCGCCGAGGAGAAGGGCATCATCGTTGAGGATATGCGGAGAACGCAGACCGACAAGGTCACGCAATCAACCAAGGACCGCAAGCAGGCGACCGAGGACCTGATCAAGTTACAGCGGGAAATGGACGCAGCCTTCCGCAGGTCGGACGAGCAGCACTTCAAGGAAGAGCAGTTCCTGACCGATCTCACCACCGCTGAGGGTGAGCGCGGCAAGATGGCGGTCAAGGGCGCGAAGGAAGCCGAAGAGGCCGTCCACAAGAGCACGATGGCATCGGGGAAAGCCGCGCTGCAGGAAGCCAGGCAGGCCGTCGCGGAACGGAAGATGCTCCGCGAGAGGGCGAACGCGGAGCGCCAGTTTCACGAAGACTCGATCGCCTCCGGGGTCCAGGCCGCCGCCGTCTTTGCCGGTCTGTTCACGAAGAACAAGGCGATCAACATCGCAGCCGCCCTGATCGATACCTACGCCGCGGCGGACAAGGCGCTGAATCAGTATCCCGGGCCGCCCTGGACGATCCCGTTCGCCGCCCTGGCCGTGGCCACCGGTCTTGCGAACGTGAAGGCGATCGAGAGCGCCGGCGCTGGGTTCGATGACCCCTTCGCGGATCGGGTCGCGGCGAAGATGGGCCGGAAGTCGGCCGAGGACTTCGCCCGGCACTTTGGAGGAACGTTCTCGCGCGAGCTGCCCGCGGCGATGGCCCAGCAGGTCACGCACAACTACACCACCATCGACCGTGGGATCACGCTGAACACGCAGAACCATTCCATCATCGGCGCGCGCCGCACCGAGCAGCTCAAGCAGCTCAAGCGCGACCTGGTCATCATCGATCGGATGTACAACCGCGGGAAGATCGGGGGATAGCCATGGACGAACCGAAGCCGTTGCAGGAGATGACGTCGGAGGAGTTCTGGAAGGAGCTGGGTCGGCGGGGGGAGGCGGTGGTTGAGATCCTGAAGGAGCTCGAGCGCCGCTATCCCGTGCTTCCCCTCTCCGAATTACTCGCGAAGGGCATACCGCAGATGGAAGGTATCGCCCGGATGCTCGTCGCGCGCGGGATGAGCGGCGAGAAGCACTGACGGTTTGCAGACGTGTGCACCTGAGGTTGACACCACCGGGCCCCGGGCGTATATAGGCCGTGGAGACAGTCATGGCGAACGTCGCGGCTTTTCTTTGTCCGCGTATATCCGAGGCCTCGGATCGGGCAAGCTTGCCTTCGGGCAAGAGGCGCGCCGGCGCTGTGGCTGTCTCCAAACACCGCGACGTCCGGCGCGTCCTTCCCCTCCTTCACCCGCCGGCCGCCGCCCTTCCCCAGGGAGGCCGTCATGCCTGCAACTGCTGAAGACAACGTCGTCCTACTCGATGAAATCCGCCGAGTCAGGGAGCTCGTCGACCCGTCCTTCCGTCTCCTGCCGAAACGGTTCGACAAGGCTGCGCAGGAGTTCATGGTAAGTCACGCGAGCACGCTCCGATCGGACCCCAGGACCATTCGGAGTAATCTCAAGCTGCTCGATGATCACTTCCACGATCGGCTCCTGCACGAGATCACCCCGGCCGACATTCAGCAGATGATCCTGGCGCGGTTGAAAACCGGAGTGTGCCATGCCACGGTCAACCGCCAGCGGGCTATTCTCTCCAGCCTGTTCCGCTGGAGCGTCGAGCAGGGGTACGCAATTGTCAACCCCGTCAAGAACGTCAAGAAATTCAGAGAGAGCGCCGGGCGCACGCGGTTTCTTACGAAGGACGAGACCGAGAGGTTGTTGAAGGCCTGCAAGCCCCACCTTCGAGAGCTCGTCTTCGCCGCGATCTACACCGGCGGCCGCCTGAGCGAACTGCTGAAGCTCCGTTGGTCTGAGGTCAACTGCGAGAGAGGCATCCTGACCTTCCGACGCGAGACCACGAAAAGCGGGAAAGGAAGAACGATCCCGCTGGCGCCGGAGCTGGCCCGCATGCTCCACAACCTTCGAGAGGCCCGCAGGCACCTGACGGACTACGGCTGGGATCCGGATCATGTCTTCACCTACGTGGGCCGGCCGCTCGCGTGTGTCAGGACGGCCTTCATTCACGCCCGCAAGAAGGCCGGCCTCGAGGATGTCCGCTTCCACGACCTGCGCCACTCGTTCGCATCTAACTTCGTCATGAACGGTGGGGACATCTACCGCCTGCAGCGGCTCCTTGGTCACAGCAGCATCAGCCTGACGGAGCGCTACAGCCATCTCTCCGAGGATTTCATGCAGCAAGCGGTGAGCTTCATCGGAATCCCCGGGACCGTGCGCGCGCCGCTCAAGCTCGTCAAGCAGGCTCCGCCGGCCCCGCCCCCGGAGGTCCCACCAAGCGACGCTCACGAGGCGACGGATGTCCAGGAGCCCAAGCAGACCCCCAAGAAGGGGAACGCAGCGGCTCTTCTCGAGGACCTGGTCGCCATTTTCGCGATGGAACATAACCCGCAGATCGCGACAGCGCTCCTCGTCCAACGTCTCACGAAAATGGACCGCTGGGCTTGGATTGGCGATGAGCCGATTGAGGCCGGACGCCAGATCGGCCGGATCCTCCGGGATGTGGGCGTGCGTCCGAGGCAGATCCACTGGAAGGGCGCGAACGAGAAGGGATACAGAGTCGAAGACATCGCGAGCGCCTTCGTCGCGCACGCCAGGGACTGAGGGGAGGCCGCGATGTCCACCGCTGAAATCGATCTCCTGCGCGAGATCCGCAACCTCGTCGATCCCGCGGCTCGAGTTATCGCGCGCACCTTCGACGAAGTCGCCGACGAGTTTAAGGCCGTGCACCTGGTCACGCTCAGAGACCGACGCGGCTCCTACGACAGCACACTCGGGATCCTGCGGCGCTTTTTCTCGGACAAACGATTCCACGAAATAGGAGTCAACGACGTCCAGGCCTTCCGATCCGCCCGGATCCGCCAAGGCGTCAAGGGCTCCACCGTGAACCGCACGTGCGCCATGCTGTCAAAGATGTTCACCTGGGGCACTGAGCGCGGTTACTGTCTCGACAACCCAGTGCGCCGCATTCGAAGGTTCCACGAGTCGCGCGGCAGAGTCCGCTACCTGAAGCCCGAAGAGATCGATCGGCTACTCGCCGAGTGCAAGCCGACGATCCGAACGCCCTGCCTCATGCAGTTCATCATGACGCTCATCTACACGGGCGGCCGGCGCGGCGAGACCCTGCAGCTGAAGTGGCAGGAGATCGACTTCGATCTCGGCACTGTCCGTTTCCGGGCCGAGACGACGAAGAGCGGAGAGAGCCGCGACGTCCCCCTGGCGCGCGAGCTTGCCGACGTGCTCCGTGAATGGCGGAGGATCCAAGAACATTTCGGTCGAGAGGAATACGTCTTCGCGTTCGCCGGGACGCGCGCCGGCGTCATGAGGCAGGCCTTCGAGAAAGCTGTCCGTCGAGCAGGCATCTCGGATTTTCATTACCACGATCTGCGTCACTGCTTCGCGAGCATGTTCGTGCAGAACGGGGGGGACCTCTATCGCCTGAAACAGTACCTCGGGCACAGCTCTATCCAGATGACCGAGAGGTACGCTCACCTGAGCCGACGTCGTCTGCAGGAGGGCCTCGAGTTCATCGGCATCCCGGGTAGGTTGAAACCGGCCACGCCGAAGCGGGCACCCATTATCGCGGATGCTCCACTACCAGCGCCGTCGCTCCTGCCGAGTGCGCCCGCCTCGTGTGTCTCGGATGAATCCCTCGCGCTGCTCGCGGACCTTGCGGCCCTCCTGAAGCGCCGGGGGGGCTCTCTCCCGACGAGCCGCATCCTGGAAGAGATGGGCGCGTCGGCACGGTGGACGAGCCTGAGCGGGCCGAAGATGGACCGCTCCCGGATCCTGGCCGCCATGCTCAGGCCGATGGGGATCCTCGCTGGATGGGTGCAGTCGAACGGGGCGAGCCGGCGCGGCTACCGTCTCGAGGACCTGGCGCCGGCGATCGTCAAGTATCTGAAGAGCTGATCGGACGGGCGGCCCGGCGCGGCTTCGCCCGTCCAGACCACAGACCCGCGCCGGGACATGAGGAGGATCGATGACATCGACGATTCTAGAGATTTTCGCAGGTCGGGCCGGACTCGTGCTCGATCTCATCGGGGCGGTTTATCTCTGGCGCGGCGCGACGCCGCCCGGGTGGCGACCCTCCTATGCGCTCATTGCGCCGAACGACTGGGATCCTGACAAGGACCGGGCTGAATACGAGTCCCTTGCGCGAACTTGGGAACAGCGCAATCGCATCGGGCTTGGTTTCCTGGTCGTTGGGTTTCTGTTTCAGCTCCTCGGCACCTTCGCGGGGAGATAGAGGAGGGGCCGGTCGACCCCGGGACAATTGCCTCTTGACACATCCATTCCGTAGTGACACACTTGGGATCGTATGGCCTACCTGAGAGTGAGCAGGCGAGGGAAGCGGCGCTACTACTACATCGTGGAGGCGCGGCGCAGTAGTGGCACAATCCGACAGAAGGTCCTCGAGTATCTCGGCCGGGACCCTGAGCCGAAGCGGCTCAAGAGGGCGCTGGCCTACTGGGGCGTGAAGGCGATGCCACGGACACAGAGGAAGAACACATGATAGGCGCGCTGGTCTCTCTAGGGGCCGTCGTGTTGGCCTACCTCCTTGGTCGGTACGGGAAGATGAGCGAGTTCAAATTCGGCCTCTTGCAGCAGGCAGCCTCGCTCTACTACAGGTTGACCAGGTCGGGCGCTGAGTATCGCCGAGCACTCGCAGCCTTGCGACGAGTTGCGCCCGCCCCCGAGGAGGCAGGACAAGATCGGTTCTCGTACACGAGAGAGACGAAGGCGCAGTTTGAAATATGCCTTGGCGACGTAGCCGCGGTCTCTGATCTGATGGAACAGTTCTTTGATGAGCCTTCAGTTAGTGAACGCTGGAACGAGATCGCGGCGGCCTTTGAGGAGCTGTGGGAACGAGGCGACTTGCTAACGGCTGACGAGGCATGGGCCGGCAGAATCATGGACCAGTGGAGCGCACTGGTACACAAAGCCGCTTTGGAGTGTAAGCGTCATCCGTGGGAGGGCGCCGCAAGATTGGCCCGACAAATTCTCCGGGGAGAATTGTGAGAGCGAAGCCCGGCAAGGGCGGGAGGTAGAGATGGCGAAGATCATCAAGCGTGGCTCGACCTACTACATCGACTACCGGAGCCCGGCGACCCGGATGGGCAAACGGAAGCGCGTCAAGGTGGGGCCCAGCAAGAGGGACGCGGAGATCCTCCTTGGGCAGCTCCAGGAGCAGGTCGCCCGCGGGATGCACCCGACGCTCGGCACTATCAAGCCGATGCCGTTCGGAGAGGCGGCCGCGCGGTTCATGGTCGAATACGTCAAGGTCACTTCCCGCCGGCCCGAGACCTACCAGGTCCGCCTCGAGCCTCTGTCGAAGCACTTCGGCGACCTGCCGATCGGCTCGATCACGAGGGCGGAGGTCAACCGTTACCGCACCCTCCGGCTGCAACAGCCGAAGCTCAAGAGGGGAGCCGGGACCGTCTCCAAGTCCACCGTCAACCGCGAGGTCGCCTTCCTATCGCGCCTGTTTACCTGGGCCCGGGACGAGGCGGGGATCTTCGCCGGGGACAATCCTTGCCGGCGACTGCGGTTCGACGAGCCCGAGCCCGACGAGGATCACTACCTTACGCCCGAGCAGGCGGACAAGCTGATTGCGGCCGCGGCGCCGCACGCGAAACCGATCCTCGGGCTCATGTTCGAGGTGTGCTCCCGCAAGACCGAGACCCTTATGCTCGAGTGGTCCGACGTCGACCTGACGCCAGGGGCGGAGCGCGTGACGTTTAAGGCCGAGAGCACGAAGTCGGGGAAGGCGAGGACCGTCCCGTTGACGCCGGTCGCCATCGCCATCCTCCGCGAGCTCGGGCGGGTTCGGTTCACGTCACACAACCGGGTGTTCACGCACCGCGGGCGGCCGATCACGAGGATCGACAGCGCCTGGAAGACGGCGCGCAAGAATGCCGGACTTCCATCGTGGGTCACGCCACACACGACCAGGCACACCGGGGCGACATGGTTCCGACAGAACAACGGCGATCTGTTCCGGCTCAAGGACATCCTCGGGCATTCGGACATCCGGCTGACCGAGCGGTACGCGAAGGCGTCCCCGGACTACCAGCGGGAGAGCCTGGCCTACATGGGCCGGCCGAAGGCGCAGGAGGAGTCACGTGGACAAGGCGTGGACACGAATCGCGGCAGCGATGCCTCGAACGCCGCGTCCTGAGCATGTCTCACGCGATTTCAATAGGGGATACTCGTTGAAGTCATCGACAGTCAAGCGGTCCAGAAACCCGGGTCAAGGACATCTTCACCTGAGCGCCCCCGCCGGCACCCGATCGACGTTCCTGCGCGCCAGACTCGTCGTCCCGCCCGCGCTCGAAGAGCAGGCGGTTGCGGCGCTGTGGGAGAACGGCTGTCTCGGCATCCAGATCGTCGCGTCCGGCTCGGTGCCGCGCCTGACGCTCGACGCGTACTTCCCGGGCCGGGCGGGAGCGAGGCGGCTCGGCGGCCGCCTGCAAACCGCCCTGCTGGGCGCCGGACTGGCCCCGCCCGGACGCTTTCGTCTGCGCTCGGTCGGGCCCGGTCGCTGGGTCGAGAGGTGGCAGAGAACGCTGCGGCCGATGGTCATCGGGACTTTCCTGGTGGTGCCGGAGGGGTGCGGAGTCCCCGCGCGGAGACCCGGCCGCCACACACTGCGGGTGCGATTCGGCCAGGCGTTCGGGACGGGCGAACATGCCTCCACCCGCCTCTGCCTGCGACTCCTGCAGCGGCACCTCGCTGTCGGACAGCGTGTCGCCGACCTGGGTGCGGGCAGCGGGATCCTGGCGATGGCCGCCCGTCGTCTCGGAGCCGGACGCGTGGTCGCGATCGATACCGACAGGGTGGCGCTGTCGGTGGCGCGCCTCAACCTCAAAGACAACGGGTTGTCGGGACTCATCGAGCTGGTGTGCGCAGATGCTTCGGAGGCGGCGCGCTACGGCCCGTTCGACCTCCTGCTGGTCAACATCGGTGCCGCGACCATAGGCAGAATTATTCCGGCTATCCACGCCGCCCTGGCGCCGGGCGGGCACGCCATCCTCGCAGGGATCCTGGTGGACGACGAAGTCGACCTCATGCGGGCCGCCCGGCGGCATCGCTTCGCTCTCGTCGACAGACGGCGCTCCCGGCCCTGGTCGGCCCTGGTGCTGCGCCGAAGCGGCCCTGAACGCCGCGGGACGTCAGGGGCGTCTTGATATCGTTTCACTCCCTGCCTTATACTCGGACGACACCTGAACGCACACGCGCCTCCGAGGGGAGATCAGGATGGCCTTCACGAAGGCCGAGACGATCTGGATGAATGGACGCCTGATTCCCTGGGAGCAGGCGACCGTGCACGTCCTGTCCCACGTCATCCACTACGGCTCGTGCATCTTCGAAGGGATGCGCTGCTACAAGACGCAGCGTGGTCCGGCCGTGTTCCGCCTGCGCGACCACGTCGACCGGCTGTTCGACGGCTGCAAGATCTACAGGATGGAGATCCCGTACACGCGCGAGCAGATCGAGTCGGCGATCCTCGATACGGTCCGTTCCAACCGGCTGGAGGCCTGCTACATCCGCCCCCTGGTCTATCGGGGATACGAGTCGCTCGGGGTCGATCCGTTTCCATGTCCCATCGATGTCGCGGTCGCGGCCTACCCCTGGGGTTCTTACCTGGGCAAGGATGCGGCGGAGAAGGGTGTCGACGTGATGGTCTCCTCCTGGCGCCGTCAGGCCCCGGACACGCTGCCCGCCATGGCCAAGGCGAGCGCCAACTACATGAACTCGCAGCTCATCAAGATGGAGGCGCTGGTGAACGGCTACGCCGAGGGGATAGCACTCGACGCCACCGGCTTCGTCAGCGAAGGAAGCGGCGAGAACCTCTTCCTGGTCAAGAAGGGGGTCCTGTACACGCCGCCGCTGACCGCTTCGATTCTCCCCGGCATCACGCGGCAGTCGGTCCTCCAGCTCGCCCAGGATCTCAAGATCCAGGTGATCGAGCGCAGCCTGCCGCGGGAGTCGCTCTACATCGCGGACGAGGTCTTCTTCGTGGGCACGGCCGCCGAGGTGACGCCGATCCGCACGATCGATCGGATGACGATCGGCCGGGCCAGGAAGGGTGAGATCACCTCGCGGATCCAGTCTGATTTCAAATCGATCACGTCCGGCCAGATCGAGGATCGCCACCACTGGCTTTCCCCCCTGCAGTAGGCGCCTGTCCGCTCGGAAGTCCCGCCCACCCCTGCCTGCGTAACAGTCAGAAAACAAGCCGGTTTCTTGACTTCGCACCGCGCGGAACCTAGATTCCACGCGTCGTCACGGGGGCCGGTTTCCCCCCAGGGGAGCAGCGGCAACTCCATGCACGTCAACGACCTGCTCAAGATTGCGACGGAGCGCCGGGCGTCGGACCTGCATCTCAAGGTCGGCAGCCACCCCGTCATCCGCGTGAACGGCCGCCTCACCCCCCTCAGCGAGCTGAATCGCATGTCGCAGGAGGACACCATTGCCATGGCGTTCAGCATCATGAGCGGACGCCAGAAGCAGAAATTCAAGGACCACTTCGAGATCGACCTGGCGTACTCGGTCCCGGGCCTGGGGCGTTTCCGCGTCAACGTGTTCCAGCAGCGCGGCACCGTCGGGCTGGTGCTGCGCGTCATCCCGGCCAAGATCCTGAGCATCGAGGATCTGCTGCTGCCGCCCGTCCTGAAGACCATCGCCGACGAGCGTCGCGGGCTGATCCTGGTCACCGGGACCACCGGATCGGGAAAATCGACCTGTCTGGCCGCCATGATCGACTACATCAACCAGCAGCGCACCGAGCACGTCATGACGATCGAGGACCCGATCGAGTTCCTGCACCGCGACAAGAAGAGCCTGGTGAACCAGCGCGAGGTCGAGGTCGACACGAAATCGTTCGCGACGGCCCTGCGTTCGGCCCTGCGGCAGGATCCCGACGTCATCCTGGTCGGCGAGATGCGCGACTACGAGACGATCGAGACGGCTTTGACCGCGGCCGAGACCGGGCACCTGGTGTTCTCGACCCTCCACACCCTCGACGCCACCGAGACGATCAATCGCGTCATCTCGGTCTTCCCTCCGCACCAGCAGAAGCAGATCCGGCTGCAGCTCGCGAGCGTCCTGAAGGCGGTCATTTCGATGCGCCTGCTGCCGCGCGCCGACGGCAACGGCCGGGTGCCTGGCGTCGAAGTCCTGCGGATCACCAACTTCGTGCGCGACTGCATCGAGAACAAGGACAAGACCAAGCTGATCCACGAGGCGATCGCCCAGGGCACGTCGCAGTACGGCATGCAGACCTTCGACCAGTCGATCTTCCAGCTCTTCAAGAAGGAGCTGATCACCATGGAGGAGGCGCTGCGCCGCGCCACCAACCCGGACGAGTTCAAGCTCAAGCTGCAGGGGATCGAATCGACGGCGGACGTGGCGCAGCGCGAGATGGAGAGCACCCTCAAGTCCGGCTTCGAGAACGCGGCGGGCGCCGCGGGCGCCGCGGGCGGCTCGGTGTTCGACCTGTCGCGCGCCCACGGCGCGGGCGGCCCGCGCAAGAAGTAACCTGCCCCATGCGGGCCGCTCCGGCTCTTCGCTCCGAATCCCCACTCCTCCCGCCCCGGCACCCGCGGGCGCGTGGCGACGCGCGGACGCGACGGCTTGCTATAATGGCGCCCCTTCGAGGACGAGCCATGCCGCTTCACAAGCCGAGCGCCGCCTGGATCCGCGAGGAATTCCTGCGTTTCTTCGAGGAGCGCGGGCACCAGCGCGTCCCCTCCTCCTCCCTCATACCGGCGCAGGATCCGACCCTCCTGTTCACCAACGCGGGGATGAATCAGTTCAAGGACGTGTTCCTGGGGCGGGAGACGCGGCCCTACCGGCGCGCGGCCAGCTCGCAGAAGTGCATGCGCGTCTCGGGCAAGCACAACGATCTGGAGCAGGTCGGACGGACGCCGCGGCATCACACCTTCTTCGAGATGCTGGGGAACTTCTCGTTCGGCGACTACTTCAAGAAGGACGCGATCGAATATGCCTGGGATCTGATGACCCGTGTCTTCGCGCTCCCCAAGGGGAAGCTGTGGGTGACGATCTACCTGGATGACGAGGAGTCGTTCGGGGTCTGGAGCGGGACGATCGGCGTCCCCGGGGACCGGATCATCCGTCTGGGCGAGAAGGACAACTTCTGGTCGATGGGGGACACCGGACCGTGCGGGCCGTGCTCGGAGATCCACTTCGACCGCGCCGGCGCGTGCGCGGAGGGACGCAAGGACTGCAACCCCGGACACGACTGCGGCCGCTTCATGGAGCTGTGGAACCTCGTGTTCATGCAGTTCGACCGGCAGCCGGGGGGAGAACTCCGGCCCCTGGCCAAAACGGGTGTCGACACCGGCATGGGCCTCGAGCGGATCGCCTCGGTCCTGCAGGGGGTCGCCGGCAACTACGAGACCGACCTCTTCAGGCCGATCGTGGACGCCGCGAAGCGGCTGGCGGCGAAGGAGGGGGGGTGGAAGGACTCAGGCAAGAAGGACGACACCGTCGCCCTCCACGTCATCGCCGACCACGTCCGCGCCATGACGTTCCTGATCTCGGACGGCGCCGTCCCGAGCAACGACGGTCGGGGATACGTGCTGCGGAGAATCATGCGCCGGGCGATGCGCTTCGGCCGGACCCTCGGGATCGAGAGACCGTTCCTGTGCGATCTCTCCGGGACCGTCATCGACATCATGAAGGACCCGTATGAGGACCTGGTGGCCCATCGCGACCTCATCGCGCAGACGGCGCGCCGCGAGGAAGAGCGCTTCGCCTCGACGCTGGCGGTGGGGCTGGTCAAGGTCGAAGATCTCGCGCGCGGCCTGAGCGCCGGGAAGAAGGCGGTCCTGCCCGGTCCCGAGGCCTTCCGCCTGTACGACACCTTCGGGATCCCTCTCGATCTGATCCGGGACGTCGCCCACGGCTGGCATCTCACGGTCGACGAGGCCGGGTTCGAGAAGGCGATGGACGAGCAGCGGGAGCGATCGCGCCGGGGGATGAAGGAGATCGCCTCCGCCGTGCCCGCGGTCGCCGCGCGCCTGCCGGTCCGGACCACCGATTTCGTCGGCTACGCTGCGACGATCGTGCAGGAGGCGCGCGTCCTGGCGATCGTCCGCGACGACACTCTCCTGGACGAGTTGGGCGCGGGAGAGGAGGGCCAGATCCTCCTCGACCGGACGCCGTTCTACGCCGAGGGGGGCGGGCAGGTCGGCGACACGGGGTACCTGACGTCCTCGACCGGCGTGGCCTTCGTGCGCGACACGCAGGCGCCCCTGCCCGGGTTGAACCTGCACTCGGTCGAGCTGCGCGAGGGCCGGCTGCGCGTCGGCGACGCGGTGCGCGCCGAGGTGGACGCGTCGCGGCGGGACGCTGTGATGCGCAGCCATGACGCCACCCACCTTCTGCACGCCGCGTTGCGCGACATCGTCGGCCTGCACGTGAAGCAGGCCGGATCCCTGGTGAATCCCGACCGTTTCCGCTTCGACTTCAGCCACTACGCCGCCCTGTCGGACGACATCCTGGCCCAGGTCGAGGACGAGGTGAACGACGTCATCCGCCAGGACCTTCCGATCAAGACCAGTGTCATGCCCATCGACGAGGCGCTCCGCAAGGGGGCGCTGGCCTTCTTCGGAGACAAGTACGGGGACGTGGTGCGGGTGGTCGAGGTGCCCGGATTCAGCATCGAGCTGTGCGGCGGCACGCACGCCTCGTCGACGGGCTCGATCGGTCTCCTGAAGGTCGCGCAGGAGCGCGGCATCGCCGCCGGGGTCCGGCGCATCGAGGCGCTGGCAGGCCGGCTGGCCCTGCGCGAGGCGCGCGCCGACAAGGCGCTCGTGGAGACCGTGCAGTCGGCTCTGAACGTCGAGAAGCCGAAAGTGCACGAGACGCTCGTCCGTCTCCTGGAGCAGAACCGTTCCCTGCAGCGCGAGATCGAACGCCTCAAGGTGACGATGGCGGCCGGCGGACCCGGCGGAGCGGAGGAGGACGTCCGGGAGGCGGCCGGGATCAAGGTGCTGGTGCGCGGGCCTCAGGAGGGTCTGGACAAGGACGCGGTGCGGGCGCTCGTGGACGCGAGTCGCCGGCGCCTGCCCTCGGGCGTCATCGTCCAATGGGCGGTGCGCGATGAGCGCGTCACCGTGACCGCGTCGGTCAGCCGGGACCTCATCCCGCCGCTGCACGCCGGAGACATCGTGCAGGAGCTGGCCCGTCTGTTCGACGGCCGGGGAGGCGGCAGGCCGGACATGGCCGAGGCGGGCGGCAGGAGTCCCGCGGATCTGAAAGCGGTACGGGATCGTACGCTCGAGATCGTCGAAACGGTCATCCGCAGGGTGGGTGCGGCCCGATGAGACAGGCCGCCTGCCTCATCCTGGCCGCGGCCGGTCTCATCGCCCCGATCCTCGCAGGGGACGACATCTACTATCGCCGCAACGCCGACGGCTCCCTGGTCCTCACCAACGTGCCCGACCGTGCGGATCTGCGCGCCTACACCGGGCACGGCCCGCTGCCGGTGACCCGCTCCGGCGAGGAGTTCCGCGAGCTCATCTACAGGACGGCGGTCAAGCACGGCATCCATCCCGATCTGGTGTTCGCGGTCGCCGCGGTCGAGTCGAATTTCAACTCGCGCGCGGTCTCCGAGAAGGGCGCCCAGGGGCTGATGCAGCTGATGCCCGACACGGCCGCGCGATTCGGCGTCTCCGATCCGTTCAACCCGGCCGACAATGTCCTCGGCGGCGTGCGCTACATGCGCTATCTGCTGGACCTGTTCAAGGGGGACTCGCGCCTGGCGCTGGCGGCCTACAACGCGGGCGAGAACGCCGTCCTGGCCACGGGTTCGGTCCCGCCGTATCCCGAGACCCGCCGCTATGTCGCGCGGATTCTCAAGATGTTCGGCGGCAAGAAGCCGCTGCTGCTGGCGGCGCCCCCCAGGACGGTGCCGTTGGCGATCCCGACACCGCAGCCGATCCACTCGTACACCGACGCCGCCGGTGTCGTGCACTTCACCGACGGGGCGCCGCCGAGCCCGCAGCCGTCCCCTGCGGCGGGACCCTAGGGCCGCTTGAAGGAGCCGCGCCTGATCCCGCGGCCGGGATGGCATCGTGATTGACGCAGGCGATCCACGGGAATTCGCACGCCGCATCCCCAAAGCGGAAATCCACCTTCATCTGGAGGGTGCGGTCGAGCTCCCGACTCTCTTGCGGATCGCGGGCGTGACGGGAGGGCAGGCCGACGACGCGACGCGCGGGCGGCTGGCCGGTCTCTACCGGCACCGCGACTTCCCGGACTTCCTGCAGAACTTCCGGCGGCTGTGCGCAGAGCTGCGCCGGCCGGAGGATTTCGCGACGATCGTCGACGATCTGTCCCGTCGCCTGCAGGACGACAACATCCGCTACGCCGAGGTGTTCTGTTCCCCGATCATCTTCCGGCGCGCCGGCGGTCTGTCGGCCGATGAGATCCTCGACGCGGCGAGCCGTTCGGCCCGGCGCCGCGAGCGGGACGGGGGGCCGCGACTGCGCTTCCTGCTCGACGGCGTCCGCCAGTTCGGCATCGAAGGCATGGAGGAGGTCGTGCAGAGCGCCGCGGCCTGCAGGCAGTATGACGTGATCGGCATCGGAATGGGCGGGGACGAGAAGGCTCTGCCGACCGCCGCCTTCGCGGGTCCCTATCGGGAGGCCCGCCGTCTGGGCTTGCGCACGACCGTGCACGCGGGGGAGTTCGATGGTCCGCGCTCGGTGTGGGAGGCGATCGACGTCCTGGGGGCCGAGCGCGTCGGCCACGGCGTCCGGGCGCTGGAGGACCCGGTCCTCGTCGGCGTCCTGAGGGAACGCGGTGTCCCTTTGGAGTGCTGCCCGACGAGCAACATCAGGACCGGAACCGTGCGCGGCTGGGAGACGCATCCGATCGGAGACCTGCACCGCGCAGGCGTCAGGATCTCGGTCAACAGCGACGACCCGGCCCTGTTCTCGACGAGTCTCGTGGATGAGTGGGCCGTCCTGATCACACGTCTCGGCTTCACGAAGGAAGAGGTGCTGGCGATCGGCATGCGTACCGCCCGCGCAACCTTCCTGCCGGAGATCGAGCAGGAAGCGCTCGCCAGCGAGATGGCGCGCGCCGGCCGTGAGGCGGGAGTGAGCCCGTGAGATCACCCGGGCGGCCCGCGGCCCTCGCGCTCACGGCGCTGGCGGCTCTGTTCATCCTTCTCCTCCTCGCCCTGCTCCAGCCGGCCGGGGGACTCCAGGGGCGGTACCTGGTCGCGGGGCAGGGAGGCGTCGAGGCGCCGGTCCACGAGAGGGTCGACCCGCAGATCAATTTCTCCGTTCCGCAGAGGCTCGACGCGGCCTACGTCTTTCATTGGAACCAGAGCCGGCTGGGGGACTTCCCGCGGGACTCCATGCCGCCGTATCACATCCACTGGAGCGGGCTGCTCCTGGCGCCGCGCGCCGGGACCTACGGGTTCGCGCTCGACGTTCACGGGGACGCCCATCTGTCGATCGACGGAGCTCCGGTCGAGACCCAGCCGGACACCGTCACCGAGCGACCCCTCACCGCCGGCTGGCACGCGCTGGCGCTCGACTACAGTCTCGCGCTGCAGGGGGACGCGCACCTGGTGCTCTCCTGGAAGCCGCCGGGAGAAACCCTCCGTCCGGTCCCCTCCGGAAACCTCGCTCCGGACCAGGACGCCGTCGCCCGGGCCCGCGTCCGCCGCGCGATCGGCTTCCTCCTGCTCGCGGCCGCGGCGGTCGCTGTCGCGGTCCTCGCGTTCCTGGCCCGCAGGGAGGGCAGCGCCGCGGCGCGACTCGTGACCATCCTCCGGGCCGAGCGCGTCACGCTGGCGCTCGGCGGCATCATCATTCTGGGGGCGATGCTGCGCTTCCACGATTACGCCCTGGTCCCGTTCCATCACGAGACGGCCGACGAATACCAGCACGCCTGGGAAGGGTGGACGCTCCTGCACGACGGTGTGCCGAAGGCCTGGAGCACCTTTCCCGACCGGTACCCGATGGAGCAGACCCGTGACTTCCGCTGGTTCGGCGACCGGTACGTCCTGGTGTGGCCCTATTTCGATCATCCGCCCCTGTTCTCGATCCTCGTGGGGGTCGTGGTGTCGCTCGCGCAGCCCGCGACCTACCTGCCGCCCTGGGACTTCCTGTCGTGCACCCTTCCCGTCATGCGGATCGTGCCGATCGTCCTCAGCCTGATCGGGATTCTCCTGCTGTACCGCGTGGCGAGGGAGTACGGAGCCTCGGAACGGGCGGCGCTCCTCGGCGCGCTGGTCTACGCCACCCTGCCGGTGATCGTCCTGGCGCACAGGCTGGTGAAGGCGGAGAGTCTCCTGTCGATCCTGTTCCTGGGCGCCATCCTCGCGGTCCAGAGACACGATCGATCCGGGCGGGCGCGCGACGCCGTCCTCGCGGGAGCGCTCTCGGGGCTGTCCATCTGGAGCAAGGCGACCGGCATCGCCGTTCTCGTCGTCGTGCTGGTGCTGCTCCTGTCCCGCCGCCGCTACCGCGGCGCGCTCCTCGCGCTCGGCGCGGCGTGCGGCTGCGTCCTTCTCTATCTCCTGTACGCCTGGGCGCTCGACTTCGGCATCTTCCTGAAAATCATCGAGGCGCAGTCGACGACCAAGTGGGTCGGGCCGGAGTCGCTGCAGGACCTCCTCGCAGGCAAGGTCGTCGTCAAATACTTCGGCCGGGGCTGGTACCTCTGGCTCCTGCTGTGCGCCGCCATCGCCGCGCTGCGCCGCGAGCGCGCCCTCCTCGTCCCGGTGGCGGTCTACGCCACGGTCATCGCCCTGACCGCCGATCTCCGGGTGATCTACGGCTGGTACAGGATCCCGCTCTACCCGTTCCTGTGCGTCGCGGCGGGGATCGTGCTGGAGGAGATGCTCGTCGAGGCCGATCTCTTCCGCGCGTTCCCGTTCGCGATCACGGCCGTATCGACAGGCGTGCTGTATGCCCTCCCCGAGTGGGCCTCGGGAAGCGAATCGGGCAGGCTCGCGGTCTACGCCTTCGCGCTGTGCGCCCTGGCGCCGTTCCTCGTGCGCCTGGCGTTCGAGCGACCGCTGACCGCCCGTCTGGCGCGCGCCTCGACGTGGTTCCTCCTCCTGGTGTTCCTCTTCACCAGCCTGAAGAGCGTCGACGGCCTGCTCGAAATCTATTCCGCCACGCGCGGCGGCCGCTGAGGCACGGCGACCTTCCTGCCGCCGTCGCGTGTCGGTCTCCGCAGACGATCCGTCCCCGCCCGGATCAGACGTTCCACCTCGGCAGCGGAGCGCGCCTCGCAATACACCCTCAAGAGGGGCTCGGTGCCGGACCCGCGGAACAGGATCCAGCCCGCGTCGCCCAGCAGGAGCTTGACGCCGTCCAGGGTGTCGACCCCCGTCACCGCAAGGCCCGCGAGCCGCGCCGGCGGGTCCTGCCGCAGACGCGCCACCGCCTGGCGCGCCGCCTCGACGGGCGTCGACAGGTCGACGCGACGGTAGAAGAACCGTCCGTACTCCTTCTCCATCGCCGTGATGCGCCTGGATAGACTGGGGTCCCCCGTCGAGAGCATCTCGAGGAGGAGGAGTCCGATCAGGATCCCGTCGCGCTCCGGCAGAAACCCCTTGACGCCGATGCCGCCGCTTTCCTCGCCGCCGATGAGGACGTCCTGCTCCCGCATCAGCTTCGCGACGTGCTTGAAGCCGACCGGCAGGTCGTAGAACGGCAGGCCGAAGCGGCGGGCGATCCGCTCCGCGACCAGGGTGTTCGCGAAGGTGCGGGCGATGGCGCCGCGCCACTTCTTGTGCTCGATCAGGTGCAGGGCCACGAGCGCGAACACCTGGAACGGGGACAGGACGCGTCCGGTCTCGTCGCACGCGGCGATCCGGTCGCCGTCGCCGTCGGTGGCGATGCCGATGTGGGCTCGCAGCCGGACCACCGCCTGACGCAACGGCCCCAGGTTGTCGGGGAGCGGCTCGGGCGCCCGGCCGCCGAACATCGGGTCGGGCTCCCAGCGGACCGTCGTGACCCGGACGCGTCCGGGGCGCACCAGGTCCTCCAGGATCCGCCCGCCGCTGCCGTGCATGCTGTCGACCACGGCGCGCACCGGGTTCCTGCGGATGAGCGCGAGATCGACCACCGACCGGAGGCGTGGAACGTACGCCGGCAGGAACGACCGGCGGCTTCCAGAAACGGCCCCGGAGCGCGGAGGTGTTCGACCCAGGAGCGCCTCGACTCGCGTCGTCAGCTCGGGAGGAGCGCTGCCGCCGAAGGCGGCCTTGATCTTGAATCCGTTGTACTCCGGCGGGTTGTGGCTGGCGGTGATGCACACGCCGAGCGGAGCTCCGCCCGCGACGACCTGGCAGGAGACCATCGGCGTCGTGACCGGCCCGTCGGGAAGGATCGCGGGAACGCCGTTCCCTTCGAGCACGGCGGCGACGGTCTCGGCGAACCGGGGGCCCAGGAAACGGACGTCGTGGCCGACCGGCACGGGGGCGCGCGCCCCGCCGTCCTCCTGGAGCAGATCCGCGACGGCCTGGGACACGGCGCGCACGTTGTCGAAGGTGAATCCGTCCGCGACCACAGCGCGCCAGCCATCGGTGCCGAAACGAATCGCCATGTCGTGCCCGATCCTCTTCGCGCCTGCCGCGGCGCGCCGATGGGTCGTCGAGTCCCGTTGACCGTAGCGCGGGCCGTGTGCTAGGTTCGGATTGCCCCGCCTTGAGCGACGGCCGGTTCGGGCGCGAGCGGGGCGCGGCCTCGCGGCATTCTACACTCGGACTTCCTGGCACCCTAAAGGATGATCAACCTCCCAACCTGGATCACGATCGTCCGCATCTTTCTGACACCGGTCCTGGTCGTCGTCCTGATGACCCGCGTCACGTACCTCGAGACCTTCGGACTGTCGTGGCAGATGATCGGCGTCATCGTGTTCCTCCTGGCCTCGTGCACCGATTATCTCGACGGCTGGCTGGCGCGCAGGCGCAACCAGGTGACGACGCTCGGCATCCTCCTCGACCCGATCGCCGACAAGCTGCTCACCTCCGCCGCGTTCATCTCGCTCGTGCAGATCGGCGTGGCGCGGGCCTGGATGGTCTGGATCATCATCGGCCGCGAGTTCGCGGTGGACGGGCTGCGCATGATCGCCTCCAGCCAGGGCATCACGATCGCGGCGAGCATCTGGGGCAAATACAAGACCGTGTCGCAGGTGGTGGCCGTCGTGCTGCTCATCTTCGGGAACACCTACCTGGGGAAGTGGGACCTCGCCGGGGACATCGCGATCTGGGTCGTGGTGGTGGTGGCGACGCTGTCCGCAGCCGATTACTTCTACAAGTTCTCGAGACGGCTGGGGGTGATCGGGGCGCAAGCGGGCCCCCGGGGGGACGGTCTTGGGTAGGGCAGGGGGCGACGATCAGGGGCTGTTCGCCCGCCTCCGCCGTCTCTTCCTGACCGGTCTCGTGATCATCCTGCCCCTCCTGATCACGATCTGGCTGCTCCGCGTCCTGTTCGGCCTCGTCCACGGCGTGTCCACACCCTTCATCCTCAGGATTCTGAGTCTGCTGCGGCTGCCCCTGGTGGACGATCCCGCCTTTTCGACCTATCTCGCACCCCTGATCGGCGTGTCCGCGACCCTGGTCCTGATCCTCATGGTGGGGGCCCTGACGACCAACTTCCTGGGCCTGCGGATTCTCTCGGCGTTCGATCGCATGATGCTGCGTATCCCCCTGATCAAGGGGATCTACGGCGCCGCCCGGCAGCTTCTGGACGCCCTGAACCGGAAGACCGACACGTTCCAGAGGGTCGTGATGGTGGAATATCCACGTCCGGGCGTGTACACCATCGGCTTCATGGCCAGGGAGAACGCCACGCTCCGGCTGGCGGGGGAGCGCCCGAAAATGTCCGGGTTCACGCTGGTGTTCCTGCCCACGTCGCCGAATCCTACGTCGGGGTGGCTGGCCGCCGTGCCGGATCGCGACGTCATTCCCCTCGACATGTCGGTCGAGGACGGTATCAAGACGATCGTCAGCGGCGGACTCGTGCTCCCGCCGGGCTGGGACCGATCGTGACGAGGCTGCGATGTTCTACTGGATCGTCAAGGGGATCTTCTTCCCGTTCGTCCACTTCTACCTGGGGCTGACCCGGGACGGGCTCGAGCACCTGCCGCACCGGGGTCCGGCGATCGTGGTCTCGAACCACACGTCGTACGCCGACGCCATCATCCTCGGATCGGCAGCGCCGCGACCGATCCACTTCATCGTCCTTCAGCGGATGTACGACCTGCTCCTCATCCGGTGGTTCTACTGGGGCATGGGGACGATTCCGGTGCGCGCCGAGGGGCAGGACTCGAAGGGGATCAAGCGTGCCCTGCGGCTCCTCGCCTCGGGACGCATCCTCGGCGTGTTCCCCGAGGGCTCACGCAGCGCCGACGGCCGTCTCAGCGAGCCTCGCCTCGGCGCCGCGATGATCGCCGCGCTCAGCGGGGCGCCGGTCGTGCCGGTCCACATCGACGGGGCGCGCGACTCGCTCCCTGTCGGCGGCCGGTTCCCGAAGCCGGCCCGCATCCACGTGCGTTTCGGTCCGCCTCTGCGCTTCGAGAGCGGAGGCCCTGGGTCGGGCCGCGAGTCCCTCAACGCCTTCGCACGTGAGATGGTCCTGGCGATCCGTCGCCTCGAGACTCAACCATGACGACGCCCACGGCCGAGTTCATTGCCGTCGGCTCGGAGCTGCTCGAGCCCTGGCGAACCGACACGAACGGCGCCTATCTGTCGCGACGGCTCGGGGAGCGCGGCATCCCGGTCCGCTTCAGGACCATGGTCGGCGACGTCCTGGACGACCTGAAGGACGTGTTTCGCATCGCCCTCGCCCGCTCCGAGCTGATCGTCGCGACCGGCGGGCTCGGCCCGACCATCGACGACCTGACGCGCGAGGCGGTGGCGGAGCTCCTGGGGCTGCCTCTCGTCCTGGATGAGCAGCTGGCGAGCGGGATCGAAGACCGTTTCCGCAGGCACTCGTTGCCGATGCCCCCCCGGAACGTGCGACAGGCGATGGTGCCGCAGGGGGCCGCGGTCCTGCCGAACCGTCTGGGGACCGCCCCGGGCCTGTGGCTGCAGCACGGTCGCGCCACCCTCGTGCTTCTGCCCGGAGTCCCCGCTGAGATGCGCCAGATGGTGGACGATTCGGTCCTGCCGCGCCTCCCCGTCCAGGGGGACCGCTTCGCCTACCGTGTCATCAAGATCTCCGGCCTCACCGAATCGGAGGTCGATCGCCGCCTCGACGAGGTGGCCCGCTCGGCCGATCCCGTGGCCTGGACCATCCTCGCCGCTCCGGATCAGATCGAGATCCATCTGCGCGAGCGCGTGCGCGCCGGGGAGCAGCCTTCCGGAATCGAACGGGTCGACAGGGGCATCGTGTCGGCTCTCGGCTCGCACGTCTTCGCCCGGGACGAGGAGACGATGGAGGAGGTGATCGGGCGTCTCCTGGTGGAGCGGGGCGAGAGCCTCGCGACGGCGGAGTCGATCACGGGAGGCGGCATCGCGAGGCGGATCACCTCTGTATCCGGTTCGTCCCGATATTTTCGCGGCTCCGCGGTCGTCTACACAGACGAGTCCAAGAAGACACTCCTGGGTGTGGAGACGGGGACGCTGGAAACGCATGGCGCCGTGAGCGCCGAGACGGCCGTGGAGATGGCGCGCGGCGCCCGACGCGTCTTCGGCTCGACCTGGGCGATCTCCGCGACGGGCTACGCAGGGCCGGAAGAGGGCGGGCCCGGCCGGCCGGCCGGAACGGTCGTGCTGGGTCTCGCGGGACCGGGGATCGAAACGAGCCGCGCACTGAGGTTGCCGGGGGAGCGCGAGACGGTCCGGGCGCGGACGGGGCGCACGGCGCTCGAACTGCTGCGAGGCGCCCTTCTCGGGGTCGAGATGTGAGACTCTTCGTGGCCGCGGAATTGCCGACCGATCTCCGTGGGCGCCTCGAGAGTCTCCAGCGGGAGTTGAGAGAGGCGCCCCTGCCGGTGCGCTGGGTGCGTCCCGACGGGATCCATCTCACGCTGAAGTTTCTGGGAGAGGTGGCCGGGTCGAGACTGGAGGAGGTTACGACGGCCGTCGCAGGTGCAGGCGTGCGGCTCCGGCCGTTCCGGCTCGAAACGGTTCGCGCGGTTCCGTTTCCCGCGCGGGGAACGCCGCGGCTCATCTGGGTGGAGGTGGGAGGAGACATCGACCAGGCGCGCAGTCTGGCGGCGGCCATCGAGGCCGCGACCGCGCCGTTCGGCGTCCCGCCCGAAACGCGCGACTTCAACCCGCACCTGACGCTCGGACGGGTGAAGGGACCGGGGCGGGAAGGCTGGCGGGATATCCTGGAGCGCGCCGGCGGGTCGGGGCTCGGGGGTTTCGAGGTGACGGAGTACGTCCTGTTCGAGAGCCGGCTCGATCCCGGGGGTGCCGTCTATACCCCCCTCCGGCGGTTTCCCCTCGAGGGCGAAGCGGCAACGGGGGGAGCCGCATGAGCGGCCCGGTGTTCGCTTCACTGTTGGCCGCCTTCCTGCTCGGCGGTATCCCGTTCTCCCACCTGATCGCCCGCCGGCGCGGTGTCGATCTGAGAACGGTGGGCAGCGGCAACGTCGGGGCGACGAACCTGGCGCGCACTCTTGGCTACGGCCTGGGAGCCGTGGGACTCCTCCTGGACGCGGCGAAAGGGGCCGTGGCGGTCCTCGTTCCGAGCGTTGTTCTGGGTCCGCAGGCCACCCCGCTGGTCCAGGCGCTGGCCGCGGCCCTGGCGGTGCTCGGACACAGCTTTTCTCCATTCCTGCGCTTCAAGGGGGGCAAGGGAGTCGCGACCGGAGCCGGGGCGTTCGCGGTGCTCGCGCCCCAGGCCACGCTCGCAGCGGTCGGCGTCTTCGGGTTGACCGTGGCGCTCACCCGCATCGTCGGACTCGGGTCGGTCCTCGCCGCCCTGGCGCTTCCACTGGCGGCCTATCTCTTCAACGCCGACCGGGCCGTGACGGTCGCCGCCGCCGTCGTCGGTGTCCTGGTGATCGCGCGGCACCGCGCCAATATCACGCGCCTCCTGCGCGGGACCGAGCACCGCATGGGCGCGGGTGACCCCACGTGACCATCGACGGCGGGGACAGGGGCACGCGGCGGGCCCGGGGGGCGGGGAAAGCGGCCGTCCTGGGAGCGGGATCCTGGGGGACCGCGCTCGCCCTGCACCTGGCGCGCTCCGGCGATCCTGTCGTCCTGTGGGCCCGCAGCCAGGAGGCGGCGCGCGCGCTCCGGGAGACCGGTGAGAACACGGTGTACCTCGGGGGCCACCGCTTCCCGCGCAGTCTCGAGGTGACCGGCCAGTTGAGCGCGGCGCTGCGCGACGCCCGTCTGGTGCTCTTCGTCGTGCCGGCTCAGCATCTTCGCCCGGTGTTCCGCGCGGCCGCGTCAAACCTGCCGCCTTCCGCCGACCTGGTCATCGCCTCGAAGGGGATCGAGGAAGAGAGCCTGCTGCGACTGTCGGAGGTGCTGGCGCGGGAGGCGGGGGAAGAGGCCGGCCGTCGCGCCACGGTCCTCTCGGGACCGAGCTTCGCCGCCGAGGTCGCGCGCGGCGACCCGACGGCGGTGGTCGTGGCCGGTGAGGACGCGCGCGCCACGGAGCGCGTCCAGGACCGTCTGTCGCGCGACAATCTGCGCGTCTACTGCAATCGCGATCGCGTGGGGGTCGAGCTCGCGGGAGCCTTCAAGAACGTCGTGGCGATCGCCACCGGTATCGCCGAGGGGATTGGCTTCGGCAGCAACACGCGCGCGGCCCTCATCACCCGCGGGATGGTCGAGATGGCCCGTCTCGGCACGCGGATGGGTGGACACCCCGAGACCTTCGCGGGCCTCGCCGGGGCCGGCGATCTCATCCTGACGTGCACCGGCGCCTTGAGCCGCAACCGCTCGGTCGGTCTGGAGGTCGGGCGCGGGCGGAAGCTGCAGGCGGTCCTTTCGGGGATGCGGATGGTGGCGGAAGGCGTGGCGACGACCCGCGCCGTCGTGGCCCTGGCGGAAACGCACGGCGTCGAGATGCCGATCGCGGGGCAGGTGAGCGCGGTGCTGTTCGGAGGAACGTCCCCCCGGGACGCGGTCGCCTCCCTCCTGGCGCGCCCGCTCAAGGAGGAAGCGTGATCGATCTGCACAACCATCTCCTGCCCGGCATCGACGACGGGGCGAAGAAGGTCGAGGAGACCCTGGAGTTCCTGCGCATCGCCCGGCGCGACGGCGTGAAGGTGGTCGTGGCCACGCCGCACATGAAACCCGGTGTCTACGACAACCGGCGCGAGACGATCCTCGAGCGGGTGGCGCTGGTGCGGGAGGCGGCCAGGGGGGACGAGGCCGAAGGGGTGACGCTCCTGCCGGGCGCGGAGGTCTACTTCACGGCGGACCTGGTGGCGCGCGCCAAAGCGAAACAGCTCATGACGGTAGCCGACGGCGGACGTTACCTCCTGCTCGAGCTCCCGTACCAGCAGATTCCGATGCAGGTGGACGATACGATCTTCCAGCTCCGGCTTCTGGGGATCACGCCGCTCATGGCGCATCCGGAGCGCGTCGCCTACTACCTCGAAAACATCGAGCGGGTCGCCGCCTCGGTGCGGATCGGCGCCCTGACGCAGGTCACGGCGGCGTCCCTGACCGGGAAGTTCGGCGAGAAGCCGCGCGATTTCGCGCGGGCCCTCCTGCGGCGGAACCTGGTTCACGTGCTCGCCTCCGACGCGCACGACGTCCGCTATCGCCCTCCTGTCCTTTCCGAAGTGATCCCGGTCGCGGCCGCCGAGGTGGGTGAAGGGGCCGCACGCCGCATGGTCGAGGAGACGCCCCGCGCGATCCTCGACGGCCGGGACGTGGAGACGACCGAGGCGACCGTGCCGCCGGCGCATGGCTTCCGCGCCCGGCTGCGGTCGTTGTTCTCTCGTCGCGACGTTTACAAAAGTCGTTGAGTTTGATAGAATTACGCGCTTTTCGGACGGACGGGAAAAATCCTTGCGGCGAATGCGTGGAACGATCGGGAATTGCTCCAAGGCTGCGGTCGCGGTCATCGGCATGGTCTGCGCTGTGGCCGCGTGGGCGAAGACAAGCCCTGACAAGAAAGACGAGGCGCTGCGCTACTACCGGCTCGGCCAGGTGCAGGTCGAGCAGGGAAAGACGCTGCAGGCGATCGAGTCGGTGAACAAGGCGCTGAAGCTCGACCCGGAGAACGCCGAGGCGCACTACCTTCTCGGCTTCATCCGTCACCAGCAGAGCGAGTACAAGCCGGCGGAGAAGGAGTTCAGGAAGGCCCTCAAGCTGAATCCGTACTACACGGATGCCCACAATCATCTCGGTCTGGTCTACCGCGAGATGAAGGAATACGACGAGGCGCTCGCCGAGTTCCACGCGGCGCTCAACGACAAGTCGTACAAGGCGCCTGAGCGGATCCATCTCAACATCGGTTACCTGTACCTGGCGCGCAGCATGTACCCGGAGGCGATCGCGAGCTTCCAGAAGTCGGTGTCGCTCAGCCCGGCCTACCTGCGCGGTCGTCTCGGTCTCGGGACGGCGTACGCGCAGGCCGGGCAGAAGGAGCTGGCGGACAAGGAGCTGCGCAAGGTCGTCTCCCTGGATCCCGATTCCCCCGAGGCCACCGAGGCCCGGCAGCTGCTCGAGCGAAAGGTGAAGCAGGCGGGCTCATGACTGCCGCGGAGTCGCCCGCGGGCTCCGGCCGTTTCGAGCGGCTGCGCCAGGGACTGCGCCGCACCCGGGAAGGGATCCTGGTGCGGGTGGCTTCCCTGTTCCGCGGTGCCGCCAAGGCGGACGACTGGAGCGGAGCCCTCGAGACCGCTTTGATCCAGGCGGACCTAGGCCCGCGCGCCGCCGCGCAGATTGTCGAGGCCGTGAAGGGACAGCCGGGATCGACGCCCCCGTCGTGGGAGGGTGTGCGGGAGACGGCGCGCCGCGTGCTGCGCGACATCCTCGCCACAAGTGGTCCTGCGGCGAGCGCGTCGACGCGGCGACCCCGGGTCGTCCTGATCGTCGGCGTCAACGGCGGGGGCAAGACGACGACCGCCGCGAAGCTGGCGCAACGGCTTCGCACGGAAGGGAAGAAGGTGGTGCTGTGCGCGGCCGACACGTTCCGGGCCGGCGCCGGTGAGCAGCTGCGTTTGTGGGCGGAGAGAGTCGGCGTGGATTTCGTGGGGCACCGTCCCGGCGCCGATCCTTCGGGCGTGGTGTTCGACGCCGCCGCGGCGGCGCTGTCGCGCGGCGCGGACGCCTTGATCGTCGACACGGCTGGGAGGCTGCACACCCAGGAGCCCTTGATGCGGGAGCTGGAGAAGATCGTCCGGGTGGTCGGGCGCCGCATCGAGGGGGCCCCGGACGACGTTCTCCTGGTGCTGGACGCGACGACCGGGCAGAACGGGGTGAGCCAGGCGAAGCAGTTCCTGGGCGCGGCCCGCGTGAACGGTCTGGTCGTGACCAAGCTGGACGGGACCGCAAGGGGCGGCGTGGCCGTCCGGATCGTGCAGGAGCTCGGGATCCCCCTGCGCTACGTGGGCGTCGGCGAGGGACCGGACGACCTGGTCGATTTCGATCCGGACGAGTTCCTGGAAGGGCTCCTGCCGTCGGCGGCGTAGAGACATCGTGAGTGCGAAACGGGCGGACCGGGACGACAGGAAATTTCTCGGGCTCGCCCTGGCGCTGGCGGCCCGGGGGGCCGGGCAGACCACTCCCAACCCGATGGTCGGGGCGGTTCTGGTGCGCGATGGACGCGTCGTGGGTCAGGGGTACCACACGCGGGCCGGGGCGCCCCACGCGGAGGCGGTGGCCCTTGCGCAGGCGGCGAGGCGGGCGCGGGGCGCGGTGCTCTACGTGAACCTGGAGCCGTGCTGCCACTTCGGCCGCACGCCTCCCTGCGTGGACGCCCTCATCGGCGCCGGCGTGCGGGAGGTGGTGGCGAGCATGCGCGATCCCGACCCGAGGGTGAGAGGGAGGGGCTTCCGCGCGCTGCGAGCGGCGGGTGTTCGCGTGCGGACGGGCCCGCTCGTGGGCGCGGCACGGAGGCTCAACCGGGAATTCGTCCGGCGGACCGCGGCGGGACGTCCGTTCGTGACGCTGAAGGCCGGCATGAGCCTGGACGGGCGGATCGCGACGCGTTCGGGCGAGTCGAAGTGGATTACGTCGGCGCGGGCGCGCGCCGCGGGACGGGTCCTGAGGTCCGAGCATGACGCGGTGCTGGTCGGCGTGAATACGGTCCTGCGCGACGATCCTCGCCTCACGGCCCGTAGTGGGCGCAAGAGGCGGGCGGCCGACAGTGCGTTTGCGCGTCCCGTCCGCGTCGTGCTGGACGCGCGGCTGCGCACGCCTCCGCGCGCGCGGCTGCTTTCGAATGGAGGCCCGCCGGTGATCGTGATGACGCTCCGTGGAGCGTCCGCGGCACGGCGCCGCAGGCTCGAGGAGAAGGGCGCCCTGGTGATCGAGGCGCCCGGACAGAACGGCCGGATCGCCGTGGGAAGCGCTCTGCGGGAACTGTCGCGGCGCGGCATCGCCAGCGTCCTCGTGGAGGGAG
This sequence comes from Candidatus Dormiibacterota bacterium, assembly GCA_035635555.1. Taxonomy (NCBI): domain Bacteria; kingdom Bacillati; phylum Candidatus Dormiibacterota; species Candidatus Dormiibacterota bacterium. The sequence continues at coordinate 69,593 of DASQAT010000041.1, read as the reverse complement.
GGTCGGAGGTCCTGGGGTCGCTCCTGGACGCGCGGCTCGCGGATCGGATCGTGCTGTTCGTGGCGGGGAGTCTCCTCGGGGGGCGGAGCGCGGTCCCGGTGTTCGGCGGTCGCGGCACGGGGCGTCTCAGCCATGCGGCCCGGATGGAACGGATCACGGTCCGACCGATCGGACCGGACTTCAGAATCGAAGGGACGCTTCGGTTTCCCCGGAGCGGAGGAAAGTGACATGTTCACGGGTCTCATCGAGACGACGGGCCGGGTCGAGCGCCGGGAGACGCGGGCGGACGAGGTGCGTCTGCGCGTGCTGGCGCCGTTCGCCGCCGAAATCGAGCGGGGGGAAAGCGTGTCCGTAGACGGGGTCTGTCTCACGGCGGTCGAACGCGGCGCGACCTGGTTCGAGGCCGTCGTGTCGCCCGAAACCCTGTCGCGCACGACGCTCGGACTGCGCGCGCCGGGTGACAGGGTCAACCTGGAGCGTGCCCTGCGCCCCGGCGACCGGCTCGGCGGCCACATCGTCCAGGGGCACGTCGACGGAGTGGGGGTGGTCGAATCGGTGGAACCGGAGGGGAGCGGCCGGAGGGTTGGCATCCGTTTCCCCGGGGACCTGGACGACTTCATCGTCATGAAGGGGTCGATCGCGGTGGACGGGGTGAGCCTGACCGTGGCGGCGCGGGGGGACCGGAGCTTCGAGGCGGCGCTGATCCCGGAGACGCTCGAGGTCACCCGCCTCGGGGACTACGCTCCTGGAACGGCGGTCAACCTCGAGGTGGACATGATGGCACGTTATGTGGTCGAGTATCTCCGGGGCCACGTGGGGGGCCGCCGGGCCGCGCCCGCGGTGACGCGGGAGCACCTGGCCCAGCACGGGTTCGAGAGGAAGGAAGGGTCGCGATGAGCAGGGGCGGGAACGGCAGGGAAGGGGCGCACTTCGCCTCGATCGACGAGGCCATCCGGGAGATCGCCGGAGGACGCTTCGTGATCGTCGTGGACGACGAGGATCGGGAGAACGAGGGGGACCTGACCCTGGCGGCGGAGAAAGTGACGCCCGAGTCGATCAATTTCATGGCGCGTTACGGGCGCGGCCTGATCTGCATGCCGATGGCCGAGGACCGTCTGGAGGAGCTCGACGTCCCGCTCATGGTCAAGGACAACACCTCTCCGTACAACACCGCCTTCTGCGTGTCGATCGAGGCGAAACGGAACGTGTCGACCGGGATCTCGGCTTCGGACCGCGCCCACACCGTGAAGGTCGCGATCGACCCGCGCACCCGCCCGGCCGACCTGACGCGGCCCGGCCACATGTTCCCGCTGCGCGCGCAGAAGGGGGGCGTCCTGAAACGCGCCGGGCAGACGGAGGCGGCGGTCGATCTGGCCCGTCTCGCCGGACTGTATCCCGCCGGCGTGATCTGTGAAATCATGAACGACGACGGCACGATGGCGCGTCTCAAGGACCTCATTGCGTTCTCGAAGCTCCACGGCATCAAGATGATCACGGTGGCCGATCTCATCGCCTACCGGATGCGCAACGAGCGGCTGGTGCACAGGGTGGCGCAGCCGATCCTGCCGACCATCCACGGCGATTTCCGGCTGGTCGCCTACCGGAGCGGCATAGAACGGAAGACGCACCTGGCGCTCCTCCTGGGGGACATCCATGCGGAGGACAAGGTGCTCGTCCGGGTGCACTCGGAGTGCATCACGGGGGACGTGTTCGGTTCCCTGCGGTGCGATTGCGGGGCCCAGCTCCGCAACGCCATGGAGATCATCGCGCGCGCGGGCCAGGGGGTCATCGTCTATCTGCGTCAGGAGGGGCGCGGCATCGGGCTCCTGAACAAGCTGCGCGCCTACGAGCTGCAGGACCGGGGCAAGGACACGGTCGAGGCCAATCACAAGCTCGGATTCAAGGCCGATCACCGGGACTACGGCATCGGGGCGCAGATCCTCCGCGACCTCGGGTGCCGGAGGATCCGCGTGCTGACCAACAATCCCGGCAAGTTCACGGCCCTCAGGGGGTACGGCCTCGAGATCGTCGAGCGGGTGCCCCTCGAAGTCGCCCCCAACGAGAATTCCCGCAGATACCTCAAGACCAAGAAGGAGAAGATGGGACACCTGCTGTCGCTCGTCTGAGCGACCGGCGGCCCGCATCCCCCATGTTCGACGCCCTGGGCGAACGGCTTCAGGTGATCTTCCGCACTCTGCGCGGTTACGGCCATCTCACGGAGAACGAGATCCGCGAGGGGCTGCGCGAGATCCGCATGGCCCTGCTCGAGGCGGACGTCGACCTGTCGGTCGTCAAGGACTTCACGGAGGCGGTGCGGCAGCGCGCCGCCACGGACGAGATCCTGAAGAGCCTGACGCCGGGTCACCACCTGGTCAAAGTTGTGCGCGACGAGATGGTCGCCATACTCGGCGGAGAGGGGAGCGAGTCGGCGCTCAAGCGGGCTCCGCAGCCGCCGTCGATCTATCTGATGACCGGGCTTCAGGGTTCCGGGAAGACGACCACCAGCGCCAAGCTTGCCCGGCTGCTGAAGGGCCAGGGACGCTCGCCCCTGCTGGTGCCGGCCGACGTGCGCCGCCCCGCGGCCGTCGACCAGCTGCGCGTTCTGGGAAAGCAGATCGGCGTCCCGGTGGCGGACGTGGGGCCGGGCGCCGCCCCGGCGGACGTCTGCCGCGAGGCCCTGAGGGAGGCCCGCCTGGTGGGGCGCGATCCGCTGATCGTGGACACCGCAGGCAGGCTGCACATCGACGAGGAGCTTATGACCGAGCTCCAGGTCCTCAAAGTCAATCTGCTGCCCGTTGAGATCCTGTACGTGGCCGACGCAATGACGGGCCAGGACGCGGTGCGCGCCGCGTCCGCCTTCCACGCCCGAGTCGGTCTCACGGGCATCATCCTCTCGAAAGCGGACGGAGATTCCCGCGGCGGCGCGGTGCTTTCGATCCGCAAGGTGCTGGGGGTGCCGGTCAAGTTCGTCGGTGTCGGCGAGCACACCGACAATCTCGAACCGTTCCACCCGGACCGCATGGCCTCGCGGATCCTCGGGATGGGTGACGTGCTGACCCTCATCGAAAAGGCCGAGGACGTGGCCTCCAAGGAGGAGGCGGACGACCTGGCGCGTCGCCTCAGGAAGAGCGAATTGACCCTCGACGACCTCGCCTCCCAGCTCGAGAAAGTCTCGCGTCTGGGCTCGCTGCGGCAGATCGTCGACATGCTGCCGGGGGCCGGTGCGTTGCGCGACATGCCGCTCGACGAGAAGGAGATGACGCGCACGCGCGCCATCCTGTCGTCGATGACACGCGAGGAGAGGCTCCGGCCCGACCTGATCGACGGCAGCCGGAGGCTGCGCATCGCGCGCGGCTCGGGCACGTCGGTGTCGGACATCAACCGGCTCCTGAAGCAGTTCAAGCAGATGCGCAAGATGATGAAGACCATGGCGCGCGGCGGCCCGGGCAGAGGCCCGGGGCTGTTCGGTGCCGCGCGAGGATTCAGGCGCTGAGGCGCCCGTTCAACCGCTGTGACGCGGAGGGAGGTGACGGAGTGCTGGTGATTCGTTTGAGCAGGGCGGGGACGAAGAACAAGCCGTTCTACCATGTCGTGGTGTCCGAGTCGGCGCGCACGCCGCGCTCGAGGATCACGGACCAGATCGGCTACTACGATCCGAAACGCAAACCCGTGGTCGTGAAGATCGATGTCCTCAAGGCGGACGGCTGGATCAAGAAGGGGGCCCACGCCTCTCCGACCGTGAAGCGGCTGCTGGAGAGGGCGCGCGCGGCGGGCGCGTCCGCCTGACGGGTGACGGACGTGGCGGAAGCGGACATCAAGACCTGGGTCGAAACGATGGCCAGGGACCTCGTCGACCACGCCGACGCGGTCGCGGTGAGCTCGTTCGAGGAGGACGGAGTCCTCGTGTTCGAGCTGACCGTCGATCCGTCGGAGCTCGGCCGGGTCATCGGGAGGCAGGGGCGCACGGTCCAGGCCATGCGCACGCTGATGGAGGCCGCGGGAGCAAGGCATGGACAGTATTACGAACTTGAAATCGTCGAATAGGGAGGGAGGCTCGCCCGGTCCGGCCGGCGATGCGGGGGTGGCGGTCGCCACGAGCCTCAGGCTGCGCGGTGCCGATGGCCGGCTGACGGCGCGTCTGGTGGTCTCCGGCATCGACCAGCTCGAGGGTCGGGGCTGGGTCCTGGTGGGCCGCGCCTCCGGCCCCATGCGCCGCCTGCCGATCGAGACCTACACGACTTACGGCGACCGCGTGGTCCTGAAGTTCCGGGGGATCGACGATGCGGGCGCCGCCTCCAGTCTCGTCGGGCAGGATATCTTGATACCCTGCAAGGGGTTGGTTGACCTCCCCGAGGGCAGCTACTATATTTTCCAATTGGTCGGCCTGATCGTGAGGACGCGCGACGGGCGCGAGATCGGCAAGGTGCGCGAAGTGGTGCACACGGGCGGAACGCCGCTTCTCGCCGTCGAGCGCACTGCGGGTGGCGGGTCGTCTGCCGAGGAGGAGGTCCTTCTGCCGGCCGCGCGCTCCATCTGCACGGCCATCGACCTGGTCTCCGGGTGCATTACGATCGACCCGCCCGAGGGGCTGCTGGAACTGTATGGAATTTGACATCATCACCGCATTCCCCGCGATGTTCGAGGGGCCGCTGTCGCAGAGCATCGTCAGACGCGCGCGCGACGGGGGTCTCGTCGAGGTCCGCCTGCACGACCTGCGCGACTTTGCGGGGGATCGACACCGCAAGATCGACGACATTCCGTACGGCGGTGGCGGCGGCATGGTCCTGCTGCCGGGCCCCCTGTTCGCAGCGGTCGAAAGCATCCAGGAGCGCCATCCGGCCGGACCGTCGCGCACCGTCCTCCTCTGTCCGCAGGGGACGCGCTACGACCAGGAGCAGGCGCGCCGGTTGTCAGGCTACGCCCGCCTGATCCTGATCTGCGGCCACTACGAGGGCGTGGACGAGAGGGTGCGCCGGAATCTGGCCGACGAGTCGATCTCGATCGGCGACTACATCCTCACCGGCGGCGAGATTCCGGCCATGGTTCTGGTGGACAGCCTGACTCGCCTTGTGCCGGGGGCCCTCGGAAACGAGGACGCGGCGGGGCGCGACACGTTCTCCGGAGAGGGATTCGATTACCCGCAGTACACGCGGCCCGCGGACTTCCGCGGTCTCAAGGTCCCCGACGTCCTGCTGAGCGGGAACCACGGGAAGATCGCCGCGTGGCGGAAGACCCGGGCCCTGGAAGAGACGGCCCGCAAACGACCCGATCTCCTGAAGCCCCGTGCTCGCGGCGGGGCGGCGGCGATGCGGGACCACTGACCCGGACTAGGGAGCGCTGAGGAGAGGCACGATGGATTTCGTGAAGCTCGTGGAGCAAAGAGAGATCAAGGGGACCCCGCCCGTCTTCAGAGTGGGGGACTCGGTGAAGGTGCACGTGAAGGTCAAGGAAGGGGAGAAAGACCGCATCCAGGTCTTCCAGGGCATGGTGATCGCCATGAAGAGCGGCGGCACCGGCGGAACGTTCACCGTGCGCAAGATTTCGGACGGCATCGGCGTCGAGCGCATCTTTCCGTTGCATTCGCCGATCATCACCAAGGTCGAAGTGATGCGGCGCGGGCGCGTGCGGCGCGCCAAGCTCTACTACCTGCGCGACCGCAAGGGGAAGGCGGCGCGCATCGAGGAGGAGACGAAGAGCTGAGGAGCACCGCCATGGGCGCGCGCGCCGCCGGTTACCTGCATGAGCGGCGGCTTCGCGCCGCGGGGTTCGCCGCCGTGGCGGGCGTGGACGAGGTCGGGCGCGGCTGTCTGGCCGGCCCGGTGGTGGCGGGGGCGGTCATCCTGGATGGGGGCCGTCCGATCCGCGGGCTGAGGGACTCCAAGCTGCTCGGGCCGGCGGAACGCCGGCGTCTGGCGCGGCAGATCGCGGGGCGCGCGATGGCGTTTGCGCTGGGGGTGATCGATCCGGACGAGATCGATCGCACCGACATCCTGAGGGCGACGCTCGAGGCGATGAGACGCGCGGTGATGGGGCTCCAGGTGCGGCCCGACTTCGTGATGGTCGACGCGCTGACGATTCCCGCGATCGACATTCCCCAGCAGGGCCTGGTGGGCGGCGATCGCATCTCGGCATCCATCGCCGCGGCGTCGATCGTGGCGAAGTTCTATCGCGACGAGATGATGCTGTCCTTCCACGATCTCTATCCCGCCTACGGCTTTCGAAGTCACAAGGGGTACGGGACGCGCGATCACCTCGAGGCGCTGCGTCGCTTCGGGCCGACGCCGTGGCACCGCTCGACGTTCCGGGGCGTGCGGTCCGAGACGCAGGGAGATCTGCCGTTCGAGCGCCCGGCGGGACCGGTGTCCTGATGGGCCTCGACCGCGCGAAGATCAACGCCAACGCAGAGAAGCTCGTCAAGTCCGGAAAGATCGTCGAGGCGATCACCGAATACAGGAAGCTCGCGGACGATAACTCGCGCGACATGGGTGTCCTCAACAAGCTGGGGGACCTGTGCGTCCGTGCGGGGAAGAACACCGATGCCATCCGCTATTTCCTGCGCATCGCGGAGTTCTACGCCAGCGACGGCTTCTTCCTCAAGGCGATCGCCATGTACAAGAAGGTCAGCAAGCTCGACCCGGCGAACGTCGACTGCCAGACCAAGCTGGCCGGGCTGTACCAGCAGCAGGGACTGACGATCGAGGCCAAGGCGCAGTACCTGGCCGTGGCCGACCGCTTCATGAAGGCGGGTCAATTCAAGAAGGCGGTCGAAGTGTTCCCGCGTGTCCTCGAAGCCGAGCCGGACAACATGAAGGTGCGGATGACGTATGCCGACCTCCTCGTGCGCGTCGGCAGTCTTCCCGACGCCGGCCGCGAGATGCGCCAGGTGGCCCAGGAGCTCGCGAAGAAGGGGTTGTTCGACGAGGCGATCAAGGTGGCGCAGAAGGGGATCAAGGTCGTCCCGGGCGATCCCGACATGATGAGCCTGGTCCTTGCGCTCACCAAGGAAGCCGAGAAGAGTCCCGGAGATCTGCTCGCGACCGTCGAGCAGATGGCGAAGGCGAACGGCGACAACCCCCGCTCCCTGGCGCTGCTGGGAGAGGCGTACCTGGCGGCGGGAAAGGGGGCGCAGGCCGAGAAGGTGTTCCAGAGGCTGCGGGGTATGGACGACGCCCCCCCGGAGGTGTCGGCCGCCGTGACGCGTTACTACATTTCGAAGGACCAGGTTGACCAGTCCTTCGAGTGGGCTGCGCGCGCGGCCGACGGCTACGTCGGTGCTTCGCGCCCCGCGGACGCGGCGGGTCTCCTCGATGAGTTCCTGCGCGCCTTCCCGAGCCACCGGGACGCCCTCACGAAGCGGGCGGAGGTGGCGGGGCAGGCGGGAGATCGGGGCGCGCAGATGGAGGCGCTCGCGACGCTGGCGGAGCTCCTGATCGGTGCGGGTGAGTCGGGCGGCGCTGCGGAAATCGTCGCGCGGATGCAGGAGATCGATGCCCAGAACCCGAAGACCGCCGAGCTGCAGAGGCGACTTTCCGAGCGCAGACCGGGCGCGTCGAAGGCGGCCCCGGAACCGGCCCGCGCGCCCGCGAAGCCACCGGCACCGGTGGCGGCCCGGGTAGCCGACATCCAGGAAGGGGCGCTCGAGCTGGAGGAGGAGCCGGCCCAGGAGGCTGATTCGGACGGCGGGGAGGTGGCGTCAGGCGGCGACGCGCTCGGCGAGGTCGAGGAGGAGATCGGCTCGGGTCCGCAGAGCATGATCCAGGAGATGGCCGCCGAGACGGACGAGGAGGGGGACGAGGCCGAGGACGACGAGTTCATCAGCGAGCACTTCACCGAAGCGGAAGTGTTCGTCAAGTACGGCCTGCTCGAGAAGGCGAAGGAGCAGCTCCTCAAGATCCTGGACAAGCATCCGAAGCATGTCCCGTCGCACAGCAAGCTGAAGGAGATCTACTACGAAGAGGGGGACAAGGAGAAGTCGGTCGCCGAGTGCCTGTCGCTGGCCGCGCTCCTGAAGGGGAAGAATCGCGGCGAGGAGGCGCAGGATTTCGTGAACGAGGCGATACGAATCGACCCCAACAACCCGCGCATCAAGGAGTTCATGGGCACGGCGGAGGCCGCCGCTCCGGCCGCCGTGGCCCCGAAGTCCGCCCCGCCCAGGCCCGCTCCGGCTCCGCCTCCCATCGCGGAGAAGGCGGCGGCGAGGCCCGCAACTCCGCCCAGGCCGGTTCCCCCCGCCCGGACAGGGAAGGCGCCGGCTCCGCAGTCCACGCCGGAGCTGGAGCTCGAGGAGATTGCACCGGGGACTGAGCTCGAAATCGAGCCGACGAGCCTGAGGGCCGAGCTGGCGAAGGGGGTAGCGGAGAGCCCCGACGGCGATCTGGAGCTCGAGATCGAAATGCCGGAGGAGCCGGCGCCGAGGAAGCCCGCGCCCGCCCCCGTGGCGGCGCCGCAGGCCGCCGCCCGTGCGGCACCGGAGAAGGTCGAGGAAGAAACACCCGAGGACATGTCGGGAGGACTGTCGTTCGCGGACGCCGGGGACGAGATCACCATCGAGGTGGAGGACGACGGCGGAAGCTCCGCCACGATTCCGCGCCGGGACGATGCCGCCCAGCCTGTGGCGGTCGCCGTGGGCGGGCGCGATCCGGATCCGGAGAAGCTGGGGGAGGTCGATTTCTACATCGACCAGGGCCTCCTCGAAGAGGCGCGCGCCGTCCTGTTTCAGCTCCAGAAGCAACACCCGGGGAGTCAGGAGGTCGCGCAGCGCTTCGAGCGGGCGAACCGGCCGGTGACGGCCGATCAGCCGCCGGGCGCTCCGGCCGTGCCGAACCCCGAGCCGAGCGGTCTCGACCTGGACGTCGAGCGCGCCTTCGGGGCGCAGACCGTCGTCCTGCCGGCGAAGCGAACGGTGGCCGACGACGTCCCCCGGGCCTCCAGGGCCAAGCCGGTGTTCAAGGTCGAGAAGAGGGCCGAGTCAGTCGCCGCCGAGAGCGACTTCTTCGACCTCGCCGGCGAGCTCGACCGGAGCCTCGCCGAGGCCCAGGTCGCCGTCGACACGCAGGATCAGGAGTCGCTCGAAGGGCCGGGACACAGCCTCGATGAGATCTTCAAGGCGTTCAAGAAGGGTGTCGAGCAGCAGGTCGACTCGCAGGACTACGAGACGCACTACAACCTGGGAATCGCCTACAAGGAAATGGGGCTCGTGGACGAGGCGATCGGGGAGTTCCAGTATGCGGCGCGGGATCCCGGCAGGACGGTCGAGTGCTGCGAGATCCTGGGTCTCTGCTTCCGCGAGAAGGGGATGCCGCAGCTGGCGTTGAAGTGGTACCAGAAGGGTCTGGACATGCCGAACCTCGGAGAGCACGAAGGGACCGGGCTGCGCTACGACGTCGCCGAGGTGTTCCGGGAGCAGGGGGATTACAAGAAGGCCATGCAGCTCTATACCGAGGTCTACGGTCTCGACTCGACCTACCGCGACGTCGCCGTCAAGATCAGGGAGATGAAGAAGCTCCTTGGATAGGACGGCCCCCCGGCGGGAGCCGGTGGACCGTTGCCGGCGGCGGCACCCGAGGACAGTATCGTGCAGCGATTCGCTTGGCCCGGAGCCGGCCCTGTCGGTGTGCCCGGTATCGCACCGGCCGATCTGCGCGCCGGGTTCTACAGCGACGCCTACTTCCTCAACGCCGCGCGGATCCTCGAGCGCAGCGCACGCTCGCAGCGTGTCTTCAGCGGCCATCCGGTGGCGCTGCGAGAGACGATCCCGCTCTCCGCGTCGTTCCGGCCCGGCGACGCCGAGGTCGAGATGCAGATCTTCGCCCGGCGACGTCCGCGCTTCGTCGCCGCCGGCGTCCCGTTCGCCCTCGGCCTGCTGCGCGACGGGATGCACGCTGCCCGCCGCCCCTCACGCCGGAATCCCCCTCCCGCCGTTCTGGCGATCCCCGAGGGGACGCTGACACGCCCCCTCGATCCGGTCCTGGTGGTGCGCGGCCGTTATCGCGATTTCGCCCACCTCGAAACACCGATCCTGGGAGTCCTGACACGCTGCAGCCGCATCGCGACCCATGTGTACGAGGCGCTCGTGGCGTCGCGCGGCAAGCCGGTCCTGTTCTTCCCGGCGCGTTTCGATCTTCCCCAGTGCCAGCCCGTAGACGGCTATGCCTACCGGGTCGGCGTCCGGGCCTTCGAGAGACGGACCGGGAAGCGGGTCCCGGTCCATGTGTCCACGGACGCCCAGGGCGCCCTCTGGAAGGAGCGCGGCGGCGGCACGGTGCCGCACGCTTTCGTGCTCTGCTACCTGGGTGACACCGCGGAAGCGCTCCTGGACTTCTGTCGCCACGCACCGGCGTCCGTGAAGCGCGTCGCGCTGGTCGACACGACCAACGACTGCGTCGGTGAGTCGGTGCGGACGGCGCGCCGGTTGTTCGAGGAGCACCTGCGATTGCTTCGAGCCGGCCGTGCGGCGGAGGCGGGTCGCTTCGTGCTGCACGGCGTGCGCGCCGACACGTCGCCTGACTTGCGCGATCGCAGCGTGCCGCCGTCGCGCGACCCGCGCCTGGCGCGCGGCGTCACGCCGGTCCTGATCACGCTGATGCGGCGGGCGCTGGATCGGGCCCCCGCGCAGCTCGGGCTTGCGGGCCGCTGGAGGCGGGTCGCCGAGCGCTACTTCCGCGGCGTGAAAATCACGGCCACGGGGGGCTTCGATCCCCGGAAGATCCGCTTCTTCGAGGCGCGCCGCGCCCCTGTCGACATGTACGGTGTCGGGTCTCATTTTCTGAGGGGCGAGTCGAATGACTTCACGGCCGACGTCGTGCGCGTGCGGATCGGTGGTCGTTTCCGCCTCGCGGCCAAGACCGGCCGCGCGCCGCGCGCCAACCCGGACCTCCGGCCGGTGCGCCTGCGGCGAGCTGGGCGCAGGAGGAATCGATGAAGCGGCGAAACGCGAAGGGGCGCGGGCTTGCGCCCGGAACTATCGTCGTGATCCGGCCGTGGAGACGGGTGGCCGGGATCAGAATTCTCGAGCGTCTCGACCCGGCGGGGCCGGGTTTCCTCAGGCTCGAGCGTTTCCGGGCGAAGAACCTCCATCGCGACGGCGGCGCCTCGAGACCCTATCGATTCGAAGTCCTGCACCGGCGCGGCGTGGACGCGGTGGCGATCGTGCCGTTCTATTTCGATCGTCGCACGCGGCGCCTCATGGTCGTCTGCAAGGTCGGGTTCAGGCCCGGTCTCTACCTCCGCCAGCGTCTCCCGCTCCCTGCGCGCGACCGGCGGACGTACACGTCCGTCATCGAGGCCGTGGCCGGCAGCCTCGAGCCGGGGGACCGAGGTGAGACCGGCATCACCGCCCGCGCGCGCGCCGAGCTCATCGAGGAGACCGGGATGCGGCCGATCGCACGGCGGGGCCGCGACCTCGGAGCGGGATTCTTCCCCTCGCACGGCCAGTCGACGGAGAAGGTCCACCTACGGGCTTTCCAGGTCGATCCGGAGAAGGCCCTCGATCCTGCCGGAGACGGTTCGGTCAACGAGGCCGGCGCGGGGACGATAGCCATCGAGGCCCGTCGCATAATCGATATGTGCCGCGCCGGCCTGATCGAAGACCCGAAGCTGGAAGTCGGCGTGAACCGGCTTCTCCGCCTCCTGTCCCCGAAAAATCCGCGCAAAGGCTGATCGATCGTCCGGATGCGGACAACCCGTGCCCACTTCTGACGCACCGGATGTCAGGGCTCTGCCGGGACGTCACTCGGGCTGACGACTCTCAAGCCTCTGGAAACAAAGAGCAACGTCTTATCGACGCGGGCCCCCCGTCAAAACGCCGTACGGAGAGGACATTCCCGACCCCTGATCACCCCGGTCATCGAAACTTCGGAATCACACTAAAGCAATGAGGTTCAACAATTTGAACAGTCGGGTGCGATTCCATCGAGAGCACCCTCCACTGTCGGCACGAGGATTGCTTATTCAAGTCCCGTCAGTCGTGTCAACGACCGAACTCATACAGGAATCGAAATGCTGAACGCTGAGATTTGCTCCGGCAGCCGGTGCCCTAAACCTCAGTTCCCCTCGATCCTTTTCTCCTTTCCCCCCTCGTTCGTAGATGGCAGAGAGCTCGGCGACACCGGCTGCCGGGGGCAAAACGGCGCGGAGGCCGACGTTCTGGATTTCATCACCGAGCCGATGGACACACGCGGCTCCGACAGGAGTTTTCGATGCTGAAGAGCGCGCCGGGACCGAGGACTTACCGCGAGATCGATCCAGCGGGCGTGGTGGCGGCCGCGGGCGGGGGGGCGGTCGTGTGGGCGCGGCAGGGGACGATCGAAACCGAGCGGGGCGACCTGTTCGGCGCGCTTCGGTGTTTTCAGCGCTCGCTGGAGACGGACATCGACTGCATCGAGGCCTGGATGGGTCTGTCCGAAGTCTTCGATCGGATGCATGATCGGAAACGGGCCGATGCGTGCCTCGAGGTCGCCCGACGGATCCGCTGCCGCGAGGTTCGCGAGGCCACGGCCTGAGGCCGCCCGGCCGCGCGTTTCTTGACAGTCCAGTACTCCTCTGCTAGCATCACCTACCCGACACACCTTCCCGGTCACCCCATCTCCCAGAAGCGGGAGCGCAATGGCAGAGGCGAAGAGCTACCGCAACTTCATCGACGGCGAATGGGTCGAATCCGCCGGCCGGGACGTGTTCGAGGACAGGAACCCCGCGGACCGCGGCGAAGTGGTCGGCACCTTCCAGAGTTCCGCCCCGGCCGACGTCGACAGCGCCGTCGAATCGGCCCGCCGCGCCATCCGCCGCTGGCGGCAGGTACCGGCGCCGAAGCGGGCGGAGTACCTGTTCCGCATGGGAGAGATCCTCCTGAAACGCAAGGAGGAATACGCGCGCGAGATGACGCGGGAGATGGGCAAGCCGCTCCGGGAGGCGCGCGGCGACGTGCAGGAGGCGATCGATGTCTGCTACCACGTCGCCGGGGAAGGACGACGTCTCTTCGGCTACACCACCCCCTCCGAGCTGCCGAACAAGTCCTGCTACTCCCTGCGCATGCCGATCGGAGCCTGCGGCCTGATCACGCCGTGGAATTTCCCGATCGCCATACCATCCTGGAAGCTGATCCCGGCGCTCGTGTGCGGCAACACGGTCGTGATCAAGCCGGCGAGCGAGTCCCCCCTGTCCTGCTATCACCTGGTCAAGGTCTGCCAGGAGGTCGGCATCCCGCGCGGCGTCGTGAACTACGTGACCGGCGGCGGAGAGTCGGCCGGCACACCGCTGACGCGCCACCCCGGGGTGTCGCTGATCTCCTTCACCGGGTCGTCCGAGACGGGGCGGCAGGTGAGCCTGGCGTGCGCCGAGACCTTCAAGCGCGTGTCGCTCGAAATGGGGGGCAAGAACGCCATGATCGTCATGGACGACGCGCGGCTCGACCTCGCGGTCGAGGGGGCCCTCTGGGGCGCATTCGCCACCACCGGTCAGCGCTGCACGGCCACGAGCCGGATCATCGTGCACAAGAAGGTCCACAAGGAATTCGTCGACAGACTGGTCGAGCGCGCCTCGGCCCTCAAGGTCGGGGACGGCCTGGACGAGTCGGTGGACGTGGGGCCGGTCATCAGCGAGGCGCAGCTCAAGAAGGTCATGGACTACGTCCAGATCGGGCGCGACGAGGGGGCCGACCCGGTGCTGGGCGGGGTGCGTCTGACGAAGAACGAGTACGGCCGGGGGTTCTTCTTTCCCCCGACGATCTTCACCGGCGTGACCCGCGGCATGCGGATCGCCAAGGAGGAGATCTTCGGTCCCGTCGTCTGCGTCCTGGCCGCCGACGGCCTGGACGATGCCCTCGAGATCGCCAACGATTCGCTGTACGGCTTGTCGTCCTCGATCTACACTCAGGACGTGAACCAGGCCTTCGTGGCGGTGCGTGAGCTCGAGACCGGAATCACCTACGTCAACTCGTCGACGATCGGGGCCGAGACCCACCTGCCGTTCGGGGGGATGCGCCGCAGCGGCAACGGCCACCGCGAGGGGGCGGCGCACACGGCGATCGACATCTTCTCCGAGTGGAAGACCGTGTACGTGGACTACTCCGGCAAGCTGCAGAAGGCCCAGATCGACAACAACTGAGAGGCGGCGCAGCCGTGCCGCCGCGGCAGACCGAGGCTTCGGGATGCAGGTCGGAGTTCCGAAGGAAATCAAGGACCACGAATACCGGGTCAGCCTGGTCCCCGCGGGAGTCCGGGCCCTCGTCCAGGCGGGCCACACCGTCCTGGTCCAGGACGGCGCGGGCATCGGGAGCGGTATCGACAACGCCGCCTACCAGGCGGCCGGCGCCGTCATCGTCACCGATGCTCCCGCCGTCTTCCGTCGCGCCGACCTCATCCTCAAGGTCAAGGAGCCCCAGGAAGGGGAGATCGCGATGCTCCGCAAGGGGCAGGTGCTGTTCACCTATCTGCACCTGGCTCCGCAGCCGCGCCTGACGCGGGCGCTCCTCGACGCGGGGGTGACCGCCGTCGCCTACGAGACGATCACGGACGCCCACGGCGGTCTGCCGCTGCTGACGCCGATGAGCGAGGTGGCCGGGCGCATGTCGATCCAGGTCGGCGCCTTCTATCTCCAGAAAACGCTCGGGGGACGCGGCATCATCCTGGGCGGCGTGCCGGGCGTGCCGCCGGGAGACGTCGTGATTCTCGGTGGCGGCACCGTCGGCATCAACGCGGCGATGATGGCGCTGGGTCTCGGCGCCCGGGTGTCGATCGTCGACCGGTCGCTCGAGCGCCTGCGCTACCTGGACGAGATCTTCCACGGGCAGGTCGTCACCATCTACTCGACGGGGGCCTACATCGCCGAGTCGGTGCGCCGGGCCGACCTTCTGATCGGCGCGGTCCTGATCCCGGGCGCCTCGGCCCCCCGCCTGGTCAGCCGCGACATGGTCGGCACGATGAAGAAGGGGTCGGTGATCGTGGACGTGGCGGTGGACCAGGGCGGCTGCATGGAAACCACGCGGCCGACCACGCACTCGCAGCCGACCTACGACGTGGACGGGGTCACGCACTACTGCGTCGCCAACATGCCGGGGGCGGTGCCCCGGACCTCGACCTTCGCTCTCACCAACGCCACGCTGCCCTACGTGATGAAGATCGCCGAAAGGGGCTTCCGTGACGCCGCGCGCGAGGACGTCACGCTGCGGGCCGGCGTCAACACCCACGATGGCAAGGTCACGTACGAAGCCGTGGCGCGCTCGCAGGACCTGGCCTACATCCCGCTGGACCGCCTTCTCTGAGGATCGGTGTCAATCGTAGTGGATGGGGACGACCACGGCGGGGCGTCCGTCCACCCCGAAGTGTGTCGGCGCCTGGGTCACGGTGGCCGGCGTCGGCGTGGCCTCGAGCTCGCCTCTGACTTCTTTGCGGGTGGCGCGGTCCATGTCGAGCTTCACCTGAAGCTCCTGTCCTTCGAGATGGACCACGAGCTCCTTCCCGCCATCCAGGAGCTCGACCTCGCCCTGCCCCTCGCTCACCACGTGCACGAGCGCGTCGCCGTCGATCCCCAGCTCGAGATCGTCGTTGACCGGGAACTTCTGCAAATAATAAGGGAGTGAGATGCGGAAATGCTCGACCGCCGAGCACGCCTTCGCCGGCTCGGTCCCCTCCAGGAACGCCTCGAGGAAGGTCACCGGGCAGGCCGACTCGACGGTCGCGCGCAGCCCCGTGCGGCGGTCGATCGGCACGTAGACGATGTTGGCCGGCCGCGGGAACGATTCCTCGGGCTTTCCCTTCAGTGCCTCCTTCATGAATCCGATCCAGATCGGCAGCGCGGCGCGCGCCCCGGTCTCCCCCTCGCCGAGCGACTTCTTCTGATCGAACCCGACCCAGACTCCGGCGACGACCGAGGGGCTGAAGCCGACGAACCAGGCGTCGGCCAGGTCGTCGGTGGTGCCGGTCTTGCCGGCAACCGGGCGGTTCAGCTCGCGCGCCGCCTGCGCGCCGGTGCCGCTCTCGGTCACGCCCTCCAGCAGATAGGTCATCAGGTACGCGATGTCGGCGCGCAGCACCTCGATCACGTTCGGCTTAGCCTCCTCGCGCATCTTCCCCTCGCGGTCGGCCACGTAACGGATGAAGTGGGGCTCGACTCGCACACCCTGGTTCGGGAAGATCGAGTAGGCGGTGGTCAGATCGATCAGCGACACCTCCATCGTGCCGAGCGCCATGGACGGGTAGGGGCGCAGGGGACTCGTGATCCCCATCTTGCGCGCCGTCTCGATGGTGCGCGAGTAGCCGACCTGGTTCAGGAGCTTCACCGCCACGATGTTGCGCGATTCCTCCATCGCCTCCCGCAGCGTCGTCACGCCGTAGTATTTGCGGTAGTAGTTGGAGGGCTGGTATTCATCGCCCGTGGCAGGGTCCTGGAACACCGTCGGCTCGTCGAAGATCGTGTCCGCCAGGGTCTGGCCGGTGTCCAGCGCCGTCGTGTACACGAACGGCTTGAAGGCCGAACCGGCCTGCCGGTACGACTGCATCGATCGATCGAACTCGCTGCGGTTGAAGTCGTACCCGCCGACCAGCGCCTTGATCTCTCCGCTCGACGGGTCGATCGCCAGGAGCGCCCCCTCGACCAGCGGCTCCTGGTCGAGCTTGACCTTGAGCTCCTTCTTCGACCCGTCGATCGAAAGGATCAGGAACGGCGCGACGTCGCCGACCTTCAGGACCTGGTTCGGAATCGTCTTCTGGGTCCAGTCGATCCCTTCCGGTCCGAAGTGGGCCGTGTACTCGCCCAGCCGGACCGTCGCTGTCTTGCGCGTGACCTCCGTCACGACACCCCCACGCAGCTTGCCGACGATCGGGTCTTTCCCCCAGGTCGGATGGATGTAGGTCGCGAGATCGCCGCCGTTCTTCAGGACGTTCTCCTTGATCGGACGGAACCCCTGCCGCTTGTCGAGCGTCCGCAGTCCCTCGAAGACCGCCTTGTTGGCCGCCTTCTGCATGACGGGGTCGAGCGTCGTGTGGACCTCGAGCCCCTCCTGGTACAGCATCACCTCGCCGTACTTGGAGTCGAGATAGCGCCTCACCTCCTCGACGAAGTAGGGGGCGATGTTCTCCTCTTCCGGAAGCTTGACTACCGCCACCGGCGTCGCGATCGCCTGGTCCGCGACATCGCGCGCCAGCTTGTTCTCCTCGACCATGCGGTTGAGCACATGGTCGCGGCGCACGCGCGCCTTGTCGGGGGCCCGGAACGGGGAGAAGGTTTCGGGGCGCTGCACCAGCCCGGCGAGAAGCGCGGCTTCAGGCAGCGACGTCCCCTTCGCCGGTTTGCCGAAGTAGTACTGCGACGCCGCTTCGATACCGTAGCGGCCGTGCCCCATGTAGACCTGGTTGCAGTAGAAGCCGAGGATTTCCTGCTTGGTGAACGCCTTCTCGATCTGCACCGCCAGTACCATCTCCTGGAGCTTCCGGCGGACTGTCTTCTCCGGCTTCAGGAACAGCGAGCGGGCCAGCTGCTGCGTGATGGTGCTCCCCCCCTGCGCCTTCCGGAGGTGGATGATGTCCGTTATGATGGCGCGCGCGATCCCCCACGGGTCGATGCCGACGTGCTCGTAGAAATGAGAGTCCTCGGTCGAGACGAGGGCCTCGAGAAACTCCTTGGGAATCTGGTCGAGCCCGACGACGATGCGTTTCTCGGCCCCGAACTGGAACAGAACCTGCCCGTCGGCGCTGTAGATGGTGGTCACGACGGGCGGCTTCCAGTCCTGCAGCCCCTTGACCTCGGGTATGTCGAAGGTCAGGAAGTACCCAAGGATCGAGCCGCCACCGGCGGCGACCAGCAGCGCGCCGAGGGCAATCAGGAGGATGTTCTTGGGCTTCCGCCAGAAGGGGACCCGGGGTGGAGGGCCGGCCGGTGGACCGGGCGGAGGACTGGCCGGCGGGAGGGCGGAAGGGCCGCCGGGACCCGCGGCTCTCGGGGGGGGAGTCGGGAGGGCTCGATTCTCTGTCGTCAAGGGTCCTCTCGCCGCCGGCGGGGCGGCCTAAGTGATTATACAGGAAAAGGTTCCGGCCTTCCCCCTGTCGATAGTGATCCCCGCGTTGAACGAGGCACAGGCCCTCGAGGGTGTCCTCGCAAGCCTCGAAAATCAGGGCGCGGACCCGCCCTTCGAAGTGCTCCTGGTGGACGGGGGTAGCACCGACGCCACCATCCCCCGGTTCAAGGAGCTCACCCGGGCCTGGCCGGCGCCTGACCTTGTTGCCCGGTGGATCACCTGCCCGCGACCGGGCCGGGCCGCCCAGATGAATATGGGGGCGGCGGCCGCCGGCGGCAAGGCGCTCCTGTTCCTGCATGCCGACACCCGGCTGCCGAGCGGCGCCACGCGCGCCGTCGTCCGGACGCTGGCGGATCCGGCCGTCGCCGGGGGAGGATTCCGGCATTCATTCGATTCACGTGGAGCGTTGCTGCGCCTGATTTCGATCTGGGCGACCGCGCGCTCGCGTCTGACCGGTGTCCATCTCGGCGATCAGGCGGCGTTCGTCGGCCGCGCCACATTCGAAGCGATCGGCGGCTTCCCGGAGGTCCCGCTGTTCGAGGATCTGTTTCTTGCGCGCCGGCTCAAGAAGGCGGGTCGGATCGTCACACTGCCGCTCACCGTCGAGACTTCGGCGCGGCGTCTCCTCGCGGGCGGCGTCCTGCGCACCGGCCTGCAGTTCGCCTGGCTGAGGATACGGCTCGGATTGGGTGCGGACGCGAAGAAACTGCGATCGTCGTATCCGGATGTTCGTTGAAAGAGTTGGCGCGAGGTGTTCATCGACCGGGAGGCTCCTCGTCGGCTCCGAACAGAGGCGCGAGATGCCCGCCGATCCAGGCATAGCCGGCTCGACCCCCGGCAGTATCAGCAAGGATGCGAATCCGTACCGCCCCATTCGCCCCAAAGGCGATGGATCCCTCCCTCTGGGCCAGCCAATCGCCCTCGAGGGGACGAGGCCCGATGAAGTGAGAGAAGGGACCCTCCCGGACGCGGAGAACGACTTCCGCGTAGGGAGGAGGCCGGCGGATGGAGACCGGTGCAGGACCATCGAGGAAATCGGAGTCGGGCGTCGGGTAGGAAACGTACGCCAAACATCTCACCGGTACAGGACGGCCTCCCGAGAGACGCACCGCGGCTTGGAGATCGCCGGCCACCGAGCCGCCATGAACGCGGAACGGCGCGTTGGCGATCACGATCTCCCGGGTCCGGCCGTCGAGACTCGCGTGAAGCAGATCGCCGACGAGGCGGCGACTGGCGATGGCCGCGTCCTGCCAGGCGGTCCACTGCACGAGGCACCCCCAAGCCCATCCCGCGACGAGGAGAGAGAACAGGAGGACACTCCACCGGCCGCGCGCGGCCCGGACGAGCGTGGCCAGGGAGAGCGACGCTGCCGCGACCGGCAGGAACAGGTACCGCTCCTGGAACCCCACGACGCCGGGCAGGAGGAGGACCCCGAAGATCGCTGCGGCCGCCAGCGCCGCGGGAGGTATGCGCTCCGCCCGCAGCCGCACGAGGAGCAGCAGCAGGGCAAGAACGCACAGCGCCAGAGCTCCGTAAAGCACGGGGCGGGCCGCCAGGACTTCCACGTGCACCGGAAGTATGGAAGCCACCCCCAGCCCGAGCCAGTTCTTCGCCCATCCCGGTCCGAAGCCCTCCTTGAGCGTCCTGCCGGCCCCCCCCAGGACCCACGGGCGGAACAGGAGGAAGTGCGCGCAGGCAACGAGCATGAGCGTCGCATACCCCCGCCACCACTCGCCCCTGCCCGGTCGTCGTGCCGGGTCCACGAGCCCGACCAGCAGAACGAACAGGGGGAGCGTGACCGCACTCTCCTTGGCCAGAAGGGAAGCCTCGAACGACAGGAGCGCCAGGAGTGGCAGACCCGAAGCCTTCACTCTCCAGCGATCGTAGGAAAGAGCGGCGAGAAGGAACGCCACGGCGTAGACCGGGTCGCTGCGGGCTGCGATCCAGGCGGCGTTCTCGACATGGTAGGGGTGCAGCGCGAAGATTGAGCCGGTCGCCAGGGCGAGCGGGACGTCGCCCGTGTACCTCCGGGCGAGGATCACGACCAGCGCCGCGGTTGCCGCGATCCAGAGCAGGTTGGTCAAGTGGAACAGCGACGGTGAAAGGCCGCCGATGCGGCGATCGAGCCAGAGCGTCGTCATGTAGAGCGGACGAAAATCGCCGAACGGGGTGCGGGCGACCGGGCAACGCCCAACGGCCTCGATCTGCGCCCAGTCGTCAGAAAGAAACGGCAGCCAGAGGCCCGGCATGGACGCCAGCACGGCCAGAAATGCGGCGGTCCAGGGAGCGCGCTCCAGGAACCAAGCCTCGACGCGGCCTTTACGGCGCCTCAGCGGCATGGACGAATCGTATACTCCCGCCCCGACGGAGGGTACGATATCAGTGATCCCCAGAGAGTCGTCTGCGCGCATCCCTTCAGCATGGGAACAGGCCTATCCGCGTGCGGTGCGGCTGGCGCCGGGAGGAATGCTCGTCCCCTCTGGAACGCTCCGTACTTTGCTCAGAAAGAGCGGCCGGCTCGAGGTGGTCTACACCGGGTTTGCGCTCGAGCCCCGCGTCCGGGACGGCCAGTCCCTCGTCGTCGACGCCCGTCGCGTCCCGGAATCGGGCGACCTCGCGCTGTGCGATATCGAGGGCTGGGGTGACGTCAGAAGGATACTGCGGCGTGCTTCCGACGGAACATGCCTGACCGCGCTCGATCCTTATCCCCCAGGACGGGAGCTCCTTCCGGCCGGGCGCGTGATGGCCACGGTGACCGAACGCCGGAGAGCTCCGGGCGTGGTCTCGTCGGTCAGCGCGATGACCTTCCCCGCGTGGTCGCGCTGGGCGGCGCTGCATTACTGGTTCAGAAAAATCATCGAGGCGCCAGATTTCAAGGAAGATGCTGTCGATTCCGTGAAGAGGAAGTACGCCTCCCAGGTGCAAAACTACACGGACATGCTCGTCTTTCCGCAGGACGACGAACTGCGCACCATCGTGCGACAGACGGTCCAGGCGGGCGGACCGATCCTGATCGCCGGCGCGGGGGCGGGAGGTGAAGTGATTCGTTTCGCCAGGGAGGGATACCGAGTGACCGGCGTCGACTATCTGAAGGAGATGGTGAACGCGGCGGAGAAGAACGCGAGAGCCGCTGGCGTCGATGTCGAGCTCCTGTGCGCGGACATGTCTGACCTGGATTTGAGAGATCGAAGGTTCGGCTGCGCCTACATCACGCCTCTGGTCTATTCGTTCGTTCCCGGTCGCGCCCGCCGTGTGCAGAGTCTGCGTCGTCTCGGAACGTGCCTGGTCGAAGACGGCGCGGTCATCTTCAGCGCCTATCTCCTTTCGAATCCGACCAAATGGCTTCAAACCTTCCTGGCGTGGGCCCGGCACAAAGGACTGGGCCGGAGTCCGGAGTTCGGGGATTGGTTCACCTGGTTCCTGCGGGCGGACGGTTCGCTGGGCAAGTCCTTCACGCACCTTTTCGCGACAGCGAGCGTGGTCTCCGAAGCCCGCGAGGCCGGGTTTCGCGAGTGCAGGAAGGTGGGCGGCTACTTCATCGCCAGGCGCTTTACGCCCGGGCGTCGATAGCCGGCCAGAAGTCCTCGTCCTTGCTGAAGTGCAGGTATCCGAACCGCGCATCTGAAACCAGCGACCGGACCCGGTCGATGAGGTGGGGATACCGCGGCATCTGATCGACTACGAAAGGGAGGTTACCGAGCAGATCCGCGAAGCACCCTCCATCGTCCGGCCGCACCTCGCCTGCCTTGTCCTTGCGGAGGCGATAGAAGGCGGCCACCGGATAGGTGCCGACGACGGGAGCACCGTGCCTGTAGGTCCCGCGAAACGGGCCTCCGGCGGCGACCAGTCCCTCGGGCTTCCGCAACACGAGCGTCAGGTCGTCGCTGATCACTTCGCCCTCGGTGTTCATGGCCGCGAGGGTCGACTTACCAGCACCGGACGGACCGTAGAAGATGTAGGCCCTTCCCCGCCGGACGATGCTCGCGCCGTGCAGGAAGAAACCCTCGGCGTCCAAGGTGAGCCAGGCGACGCTGCTCCGGAGAAAATTCTCCAGGGCGCGCGGCGGCGGGTCGAGCTCACCGGTCGCGAGGGCCAGTGCCCCCTCGCGTCGCCCAACGTCGATCCAGGAGGCCAGCCGGTAGGAGACCGTGCGGAATACTCCGTCTTCGAGGGCGGTGTGCATCCGGTAGACCTCCTCCCATGCCCCCTGCCGGTAACCGGGACGGACGAAGTACTCCACGGGGGCCTCGTACATGCGCAGGCGGAGCGGCCTCCCGGCGCCGGTCGGCGGGCCGATGAAAGGGGCATACACGACCGACATGCGATCGGCCAGCGGCCCGGGCAGCCCTTCGAACTCGACAGCAATCCCGGAGATATCGATGCGGGCGGCGCGCGCGCCGGCGGGACGTGTCCAGGCGCGGAACTCTTCTACGTGTGGCGGTGAAACTGAAGCGGCTCCACTCACATCGATCCCCGCGAAGGCGCTATCCTATCATCGGAATCGGGCGGCAGGCTCGCCGCCCGGGAGGAGGCAAGTGGCGGGTCTGTTCAAACTGACGACCGAGTTCCAGCCGAAGGGAGACCAGCCGGAGGCGATCAGGAAGCTCGCCAAGGGGCTCGTCTCCGGCACGAAGCACCAGGTGCTTCTCGGCGTGACCGGCAGCGGCAAGACCTTCACCATGGCGAAGGTCATCGAGGCAATCGAGAGGCCGACCCTCATCCTATCGCACAACAAGACGCTGGCGGCCCAGCTCTACCAGGAGTTCCGCCGCTTCTTCCCCGAGAACGCTGTCGAATACTTCGTGTCGTACTACGATTACTACCAGCCGGAGGCCTACGTACCGCAGAGCGACACCTACATCGAGAAAGAATCGACGATCAACGACGAGATCGATCGGATGCGGCACTCGGCCACGCGATCCCTGTTCGAACGGCGCGACGTCGTGATCGTCGCCTCGGTCTCGTGCATCTACGGCCTGGGGTCTCCCGAGGCGTACCACGGCATGATGCTCATGCTCGAGCCGGGGACCGAGATCGACCGGGACGCCATGCTGCGCAAGCTGGTCGAGATCCAGTATGAGCGCACCACCTTCGACCTGGAGCGCGGCAAGTTCCGCGTGCGCGGCGACGTGGTCGAGATCTTCCCGTCCTACGACGAAACCGCCGTGCGGGTCGAGCTGTTCGGCGATCAGATCGAGGCGATCTCCCAGATCGATCCTCTGCGCGGCACCGTCATCAAGAAGATGCATCGCATCCCGATCTACCCGAACTCCCATTACGTCACCCCGCGCGAGCGGCTGCTCGTCGCCATCGAGAACATCAAGACCGAGCTGCAGGAGAGGCTGGCGGAGCTGGAGAAGGAGGGAAAGCTCCTTGAGGCGCAGCGCTTGCACCAGAGGACGATGTTCGATCTCGAGATGATCAAGGAGGTCGGCTACTGCTCGGGGATCGAGAACTATTCGCGCCACCTCACCGGCCGCCGCCGCGGCGAGCCCCCGCCGACGCTCCTCGATTACCTGCCCAAGGATCATCTGATGATCATCGACGAGAGCCACGTGAGCGTCCCGCAGCTGCGCGGCATGTACTGGGGGGACCGTTCGCGCAAGGAGACGCTGGTCGGGTACGGCTTCCGCCTACCCTCGGCGCTCGACAACCGGCCGCTGCGCTTCGAGGAGTTCGAGGAGCGTGTCGGCCAGCGGCTCTACGTCTCGGCCACCCCGGGCCCCTACGAGCTGGAGCAGGCGAAGGGGGAGGTCGTCGAGCAGGTCATCCGGCCGACCGGCCTGATGGATCCGGTGATCGAGGTCCGTCCGGTGCGAAACCAGGTGGACGATCTCCTGCACGAGATCCGGCAGCGCGTCGAGAAGGGGGAGCGCGTCCTCGTCACCACGCTCACCAAGAGGATGGCCGAGGAGCTGACCCGCTACTACAGCGATCTGGGCGTGCGCGTCGAGTACCTGCACTCCGAAATCGACACCCTGCAGCGGGTCCACATCCTCAGGAATCTCCGGAAGGGGGAGTTCGACGTCCTGGTCGGCGTCAACCTCCTGCGCGAGGGTCTCGACCTGCCGGAGGTGTCGCTCGTGGCGATTCTCGACGCCGACAAGGAAGGGTACCTGCGCTCGGCCGGCTCGCTCATCCAGACCTGCGGCCGCGCCGCCCGCAACGTCAACGGCAGGGTCCTGATGTACGCCGACAGGACGACCGACTCGATGCGCGCCGCTCTCGACGAGACCAGCCGCCGGCGCGCCATCCAGGGGGCCTACAACCAGGAGAACGGCATCACCCCCGAGACGATCGTCAAGGCGATCGACGACGTCCTCGGGAGCGTCTACGAGGCCGACTACCTCAAGGTGCCGCTGGAGCAGGAGAAGGGGGAGGAGGTCGGCCGCCGTCCGGAGGAGATCGAGGCGGAGATCGGCCGCCTGCAGTCCGAAATGAGGGCGGCCGCCGAGAAGATGCGCTTCGAGGAGGCGGCGGCGTACCGCGACCGCATCAAATACCTGAAGAAGATCCTGGTCGTGGCCGGCGCCTGAGCCGATGGATCCAGAGGCCCCCGCACGCCTGAAGCTCGACGACCTGCCCGACGTACCCGGCGTGTACCTGTACCGCGACCGCGCCGGACGCGTCATCTACGTAGGGAAGGCGCGCTCGCTCAAGAGCCGCGTCCGATCGTACTTTCAGGGATCGAGCGCCGGCCAGGCCCCCAAGACCGACGCCCTCCTGGACGAGATCCACGACCTCGAGTACATCGTCACGCGCACCGAGGTCGAGGCGTTGATCCTCGAGAACAATCTCATCAAGAAGAACCGGCCGCGCTTCAACATCCGCCTGCGGGACGACAAGAACTTCCCGTACCTCAAGATGACGACGACCGAGCGCTTCCCGCGCGTCGTCCTGGTCCGCCGGGCGCGGCTCGACGGCAACGCCTACTTCGGGCCGTACGTGCCGGCCTCGACCGCCCGCCGCTCCATCCAGATGGTGGCGCGGCAGTTCAAGGTCGCGACCTGCTACCTCGAGGACATGGACGGCACGCGGCCGCGCCCCTGTCTCCTTTATCAGCTCAACCAGTGCCTGGGGCCGTGCGCCTCGCTGGTCGACGACCAGGAATACGGCCAGGCGGTGAACGATGCGCGGCTCTTCCTCGAGGGTCGCAACAAGGACCTCGTGAAGAGCCTCAAGGAGAAGATGCAGAAGGCGGCCGAGGACGAGCGCTTCGAGGCGGCGGCCCACTACCGGGACCTCGTGAAGGGGCTGGAGGCCTCGTCCGACAGGCAGCGCATCTCCTCGGTCGGCCTGGAGGAGGAGGACTACGTCGCCTTTCACCGCGAAGGGGAAATCGCCTCCGTGCAGGTGTTCCAGATGCGCGACGGGCAGGTGCAGGCGCGGCGGGAGTTCTCGTTCGAAGGGATTCGCGAGGAGGACGCCGAGTTCCTGGGCTCCTGCCTGACGCGCTACTACGAGAGCGTCGACTTCATCCCCGAGACCATCTGCGTGCCGATGGCACCCGCGTCGCGCGATGTCCTCGAGGAGTGGCTGTCCGAGAGGAAAGGCTCGAAGGTCGCCGTCCTCGTCCCGCAGCGCGGCCCGCGACGCAGGCTCCTGGAGACGGCGGCGAAAAACGCCCGTATCTCGTTCGAGGCGATGTTCCGCGCTCCGCACACGCACGGCGTCGAGATCCTCGAAGGGCTCCAGGAGGCGCTGGGACTGGACGAGCCACCGCACCGCATCGAGTGCTTCGACATCTCGCACATCCAGGGGAGCGACCAGGTGGCGTCGCTGGTCGTCTGGGAGGCGGGGCGTCCGAAACGGACCGATTTCCGGCGCTTCAGGATCAAGACCCTCGAGGGGAGCGACGACTTCGCCGCCATGGCCGAGGTCGTCGGCCGGCGCTACACTCGCCTCCTGAAGGAGGGGAAGCCGCTGCCCGATCTGGTGCTGATCGACGGCGGCAAGGGGCAGCTGTCGTCGGCCGTCGCGGTCCTCGACCGGCTGGGGGTCGGCCACGTGCAGGTCGCCGCGATAGCCAAGCGCGAGGAGGAGGTCTTTCTGGACGGCAGGAGGGAGTCGGTTCGCATCCCGCACGACTCTCCCATCCTGCACCTGATCCAGAGAATCCGCGACGAGGCGCACCGGTTCGCCGTGACCTACCATCGCAAGGTGCGCTCCAGGCGCACCCTGACCAGCGAGCTCCAGGAGATCGAGGGGGTCGGCCCGCGGCGCTCCCGCCTCCTCCTGCGCCGTTTCGGTTCGGTGCAGGGGATCAGGGAGGCGCCGCTCGAGGCGCTCGCCGAGGAAGTCGGCCGCGAACTCGCGGACAGGATCAAGACGCGCCTGTCGCCTGTGATATAGTCGCCGACGATGGCAAAGAACGGTGCCGTCAAGACCCTCCTCGGACTCCTCCTCGTCATCGCTCTTCTTGTCGGCGGCGCGTACGCCCTGCTCTACGGTGTCACGCATCCGCCCCGGGAGAAAACGCAGCTCGATCCGGCGGACCTCCTCCTGCGCGCCGAGGACGTGACCTTCCACGCCGCGGACGGGGTGCTGCTGTCGGGCTGGCTGGTCAAGGGAACGCCGCGCGCCCCGGTCATCGTCCTGTGCCACGACCTCGGGGGGTCGCGCTCGGCGCTGCTCAACTCGGCCGTATCGTTGAATCGCGCCGGCTACGCGCTCCTGGTGTTCGATTTTCGCGGCCACGGTTTGAGCATGGGTTCGGGCGGGTACCTCGGTGTGGACGAGAAGAGCGACATCCTGGGGGCGATCGCGTTTCTCAAGTCACGCTCCGACGTCGATGGGTCCAGGGTGGGTCTGTGGGGGATCGGCATGGGGGCTTACGCCGGGACGCTCGCGGCGATCGACAGTCCGGAGATCGTGGCGCTGGCCCTCGACTCCCTGTATCCCGACGTGACGTCCCAGCTGGAGCGGCTGGTGCGGGCCCGGATCCCTCCGCCCCTCTCCTTCGTCATGCCGGTGCTGCACCAGATCTACAGGCCGTATCTGGCTCTGCGCCCCCCCGGCAACACATCGCTTTCGACATCGCTCGGCGCCCTGAGCGGAAGGAACGTCCTGCTCATCGTCGCGATCGATTCGCCCGAACGCTACAACGAGGAGAAGGCCCTGTATGCGGCCCTGCCGGAGGGTCCGCAAGGTGGGAAGAGCCTCCTCGAGCTGAAGGCCTCCGTGGTGACAGGGCTGTACGCCGAGGACAAGAAGACCTACGACCAGGCGATCGTCCGGTTCTTCACCACGAACCTGCCGAAGAATGGCGGAGCAAAGCCGCCGGCCAAGAAGGGGCTTCAGGTTCTGGAGCGTTGAGGAGTCCTGCCCGCCACATCCCTGTATAATAATGATACGGGCGCGATTTCATAACCGTATCCCCCGAGGACTCCTCCGAAAGGCCAGTATTCCTGCAGGCTTTTCGCCATTGCGACATGAAGATAGGTTTGGACAGGCTGCCCCGATCACGGTATATTTTGCGCGTCCTCAAAGCCTTTGCGACACTCCGGACAGAGCTCAGACAGGGGGCAGGCGGCATCGTGCTATCTACAGAGACAGCGGGGGAGCAGACTGGCGTCCAGACCGATTTCGCTCCCGATGACCGGTACTTCAGCCGGCTGAGGCGGTCGTTCGGCTCCTCCTCGGTCGCGCTCGGGTTCGGTCCGTTGGAGATGTCTCTCGACGGGCTGTCCGAGCGCCAGGCGGACGATCTCGCCCGGCGCTTCAGGCCCTTCGTCGTCGAAACCGCCGCGCGGCCGGACGTCCACATCGTCCTGTATCCGGCCGGCGTGGATCGTTTTCTGAATACGCGGCGCGACGGGTCGGACGAGACCTACCGTCTGGAGACCCGGCGGACCGGCGAGAGCCTCGCGCTGTGGGCGTACGAGTTCGCCGGACGGCTCGATCCCTCGGAGGGGCGCGCGATTCTGGCGCTCGTCGAAGAGCGCGGCGCGCAGTTCGATCGAGGCCTGGAGAATTTCCTGCGCGTCGTGACCGCCTTCTACATCCTCGAGCGCGGCGGACTGCTGCTGCATGCTTCGGGTGTCGTGCGGGATGGCGCGGCCCATCTTTTCTTCGGCCCTTCGGGGCGTGGCAAGACGACCGTGACCCATCTGTCCCCCGAGGACGTCGTCCTGAGCGACGACCTGTCGCTTATCGTCAGGAACGGCGGCGGCTTCGAAGCGGCCGGGATTCCGTTCGGGATGGCCCACCACCGGGTGCCCGACAGCCGCGACTCGTTCCCGATCGCCTCGCTCAACAGTCTGGTCCAGAGCCTCGAGGTGAAGCGCGAGCCTCTCACCGGTGCGCGCGCACTGGCCGAGGTGTCGGCGAGCCTTCCGTTCGTGATGCAGGAGACGCGGCAGTCCGGCCGGGCGCTGGAGGTGATCGATCGGCTGCTCGCGACCGTTCCGGCGTACCGCCTGTGGTTCCGCAAGGACCCGTCGTTTTGGACGGTCATCGAGGGGACGGCGCGATGACCGACCTCGCGATGGTTCCACGGAAGAACCCGAACTCGGCCTACCGGATCTACGACGGACAGGCGACGATCGTCCTGCCGGAGCAGGCCGAGGTGAACGTCCTCAACGAGATCGGCAGTCTGGTGTGGGACCACATCGACGGCACCCGCACCGTGGCGCAGCTCATCGACGAGGTGGTGGAACAGTGCGACACCACGCCCGAAGTGGCGCGCCGCGACGTCCTCGAGTTCCTTCAATCGCTGCGCGCTCACGGGATGGTGATCTGAATGGCCAACGCCCTGGAGGATCTGACCGTCCGTAACTGGAGCCGGGCCGTGCCGATGTCGGCCCTGCTCGAGCTGACCTTCGTCTGCAACCACGCCTGTTCCTTCTGCTACAACAGCCCGACCGGCCAGAAGGAGATGACGACACAGGAAGTGTTCGAGGCGCTGCAGAAGCTGGCCGACTTCAACATCCTCTATCTGACGCTGACCGGCGGCGAGCCGCTGGTGCGCCGCGACTTCTTCGAGATCGCCAGGAAGGCGCGCGATCTCGGGTTCGCCCTGCGGATCTACACGAACGCCTTCCTCATCGACGAGCCGATGGCGAAGAGGATCCGCGAGATCGCCAATCCGATCGAGATCGAGATCAGCATCCACGGCGCGCGTCCGGAGACGCACGAGAAGCTGACCTGCGTGCCCGGCTCCCTGCAGCGCGTGATCAACGCGGTCAAGCACCTGCGCGCCCAGGGGATCAAGGTCAACCTGAAATGTCCCATCACCCGCGACAACCAGGAGGAGGTGCTCGACATGCGCCGCCTGGCGACGGAGCTGGGAGTGATGATCATCTTCGACCCGGTCATCACGCCGCGCGACGACGGCGACAAGGACCCTCTCAGCCTGATGGCGACGGACGATTTCCTGAGGCGCTTCTGGTCCGACCCGGCCTACGCCGCGGCGCGGATCGATCCTGTGCCGATCCCGCGCAAGGAGCAGCCGGGCGAGGCGGTGTGCGGCACCGGTCGCTCCTCGTTCGCCATCGATCCGTACGGCAACATCTATCCCTGCGTGCAGTGGCGGCGCAAGGTCGCCAACATCAAGGAGGTCGCCTCGCTGAAGGAGATCTGGCACAGCTCGCCGGTCCTGATCGACGTGCGGCGCGCCGCCGTCGAGATGGCGGACAAGCTCCGGACGATGCAGCAGTCGGGGCAGTCCGGCGGGTTCTGCAACTTCTGTCTCGGTGTGGCCGATCTGCAGACCGGCGACCCGTTGACGTACTACCCGCAGGCGGCGAAGAACGCCGAGTTCAGGATGAAGGCTTACGAGGCCCACAAGGCGAAAACGGGGGAAACGCTCGAGGATGAGGGGGGCATCCTGAGCAAGTGCAGCATGTGACGAGAGGTGATGGCCGGGTCCCGTACCGGCCGCCTATGAAGTTCCGGATCCTCCGAAGGCTGACCCCTTTCCTGCTGTCGCTCGCCGCCCTGGCCTCCCCGGGCAAAGGCGCCCCTCCGGGTGTTGTCGGCTCGACCTCCCTCGTGCTCGAGGCCGCGGAACCGCGATTCACCCCGCTCGAGGGACAGGAGATGCTCGTCCCCTCGATCGAGGGGTTCGGGGCGTCCGCGCGGCCGGGCGAGCCGATGCTGCCGCTGAAAATCGTCCGGGTGGCGATCCCCGAGGGGAGCGTCCCCGAGCTGCGCGTCACCTCGGTCCTCCGCCACGAAGTCGGACGGCTGCGGCTGGCCCCGGCGCCGCGCGCGCATGTCCAGAAGCGCACGGGCCGGGCCGAGGACGAGAGGCGCGACGCGGTGTACTCGGAAGACGCGCGCGTCTTCGGCCGGGACGCCGACTTTCCCGGCGAGGCGGTGCGGCTCGGCTCGATAGGCTACCTGCGCGAGCAGCGCTTCGTCGAGGTCATCCAGGCGCCGCTGCAGTACAACCCGGTCACCCGCCAGGTCCGCTACTACCCCGAGGTGCGCGCCGAAATCGTCTTCAAGGAGGGGCCCGGGACGCTGTCCGCCGAACCGCTCCGCCGCTTCAGGCCGGACCCCTATTTCGAGGAAACCTACAAGCGGGCCCTGGTGAACTACGAGCAGGGGAAGCTGTTCCGCGCGACAACGCGGAGCGGGGACGTCGCCGTCCAATCCCTGGCGACCCCGGCGCAGGACCTCCTCGCGGCCGCCGCCGCTCCGGGAGCGCCGCGCTACAAGATCAGCGCGTCCAGCGAGGGGATCTACCGCCTCTCCTACAGCGATCTGCAATCGAGCGCGCCCGATCTCCTCGCCCTCTACCCCGATCCGGGGACCTGGGTCCTCAGCGCCGAAGGGGTCGAGGTTCCGATCTCGATCCGTTCCTCCTCGGGCGGGCCGGGGGAGGCCGACGGGCACTTCGATCCGGGAGACACCCTCGATTTCTACGGACGGCCCAAGGGGGGGCCGCCGACGTCCGTGAACTTTCTGCAGGCCGGCTTCCCCACGGTCTACGAGGCGAACGATTTCACCGACACGCAGGTCTACTGGCTCACCGCGGGAGGAACGGCCGGATCGCATCTGAGGATTACCGAGACGAGCGGGGCGCCGCTCGCCGGTTACACGGCGGCGACCGATTTCGAGCAGGCGGGGGTGTGGGACGAGAACAACATCTACATCCCGCTCGATGCGGCCGACCCGTTCTTCTCGATGCCTTCGCTCATCGCCGGCGGAGCCCAGGCCCAGCGCGACCTGACGCTGCCCCTGCCGGGGCTGGCGACGACGACCCTGGCACCTTTGGTGACCCTGAGGGTCCGCGGCGGAACGAGCGTGGCGGGCGTGCCCTTCGACCACGACACCCGCTTCTGGCTCAACGGTGACCTCGGCGGCGCGCGCGATTTTCTCTGGGACGGAGAGACCATCTTCAGCACGAACTTCCCGGTCTCGCCGTCGATCCTGACCAATCCGACGACGATCCACGTGGCGGCGCAGGTGCAGGCGGGCGTGAGCGTCGATCAGCAGTATCTCGACAGCATCACCATCAAGTACCGCCGCTCCTTCGACTCCGTCGCGGATGCGCTGCCGTTCAATTACCCGAACCAGGACGTCCGGTTCAACGTACGCGGATTCAGCGGCCCTCCCCCGGCCGTCTATGAAGTGACCCGGTCGCTGTCCGGCTCGGCCGAGGCCAGCCCCGTCCGCATCACCAACGCCTCGGTGAGCGGCGCGCCCCCGGTCACGTGCACCTTCGAGTTGCCGCGCGATGCGAGCCCGGGCGCACCGGCCACGCGGGCGTTCATCGTGGTTGGACCGCAGGGGTTCCTGCATCCCCTGTCGATACAAACCGCCCCCGCCCCCGTTCTCAAGGATCCCACGAACTCCGCCGACATCCTGGTCATCGGCACGCCGGAGACGATCGACGCCTCGCCGACAGGTTCGCTGCAGGCGCTCCTCGACTACCGGCTGCAGCACCAGGAGCTGACCTCCAGGGTCGTGTACATGAGTCAGATCTACGACGAGTTCAGCTACGGCCTGAGGGACGCGAACGCCATCCGGTCCTTCCTCGCATACGCCTTCGACAACTGGAAGGGAACGAGCGGAGTCGAGCCGCCCCCCTCCTTCGTCCTGCTGGTGGGGGACGCGACGCCGGACTACAAGCACACGCTCACGGCGATGCCCGGATGGGTGGACCAGGTCCCGACTCCGATGATGTTCCTCAGCAACGCCATTCTCGGCTACTACAGCAGCGACAACTGGCTGGCGGCGTTCCGGGGCGGCGACCCGCTGCCCGATATCCACCTGGGCCGGATCTCGACCCGCACCGCGATCGACTCGGCGGCCGTGTTCGACAAGATCCGGCAGTACGAGGCCTCCCCCCCGCCCGGTCTCTGGAAGGGACGCGCGCTCCTACTCGCCAGCGACGGAAACGATGACCCCGAGACGGCGGAATTCGAGGGGGTCGACAATCAGATCGCCTCGAGGTTCTTCTCGACCGCTCCGTACAGCACACCCAGCCCGCCGCTCTATTTCGCGGAGCCGCCCTACAACGGCACCGATGCAGCCGGATTCAAGCGCGATTTCACTACCGCGCTCTCGGGCGGGGCGGCGATCGTGACCTACGTCGGTCATGGGGACTTCAATACCTGGGGGGCGCGCTTCCCCCTGTTCACCACCCAGGATGCGAGCCGGCTGACCAACGGCGGCCCGCTTCCTTTCATGGTCACCGTGAACTGCCTCACGGGAGGCTTCCATTTCTACCTCCCGGAAGGATCGGTTGGCGAGGGGATGACGAACAATCCGGTCGGAGGAACGATCGCCTCGCTGGCTCCTTCCGGTCTCTCGAGCGTCCTGGTGGCAACACCTCTGCTCGACTCCTTTTTCGATCCCCTGTTCGGGAACAGGGAGGAGAGGCTCGTCGGCGTCGTCGCGGACGATCTGCGCGCTGGACTCTGGGCGAAGGGGGATCTTCCGGATCTGCAGAGCTACACCCTTCTCGGAGATCCGGCCACGCTCCTGGCGACCCCCGCGCCGCCCCCGCCCACGAGCCTGGTCGCGTCGGCGGGGAACGCCACCGTGCAGCTCGGCTGGACAGCGCCGGCGCCCCCGGCCGCCGGCTACCGCGTCTACCGCTCCACCTCGGCCGCGGGGCCGTACGGTGCTGTCGCCTGCGATCCGATCACCGGCGCCTCGTGCGTCGATCGAACGGTCGCCAACGCCACGACCTACTATTACTACCTTGTCTCATTTGACACGCAGGGGTTCGAGGGGAGGGCCTCGAACTTCAACAGCGATTGCGACACGGGACCGGACTGTGTGAGCGCACGTCCTCTGAACCCGAACCCTCCGTCGGTTCCGACAGGGCTGACCGCGACCGACCCCGGGTCCGGCGGAAGGCTGAACGTGGCGTGGCTGGCCAATCCGGAGAGCGATATAAAAGGATACACGCTCTACTATGGTATTCAGTCAGGGCAATATCCCAGCAAGATTGCCTTCGGGGAGGCAGCCTCAAGCGCTCTCCTTTCAGGTTTGACGAACGGGGTCCGGTATTACCTGGCACTGAGCGCGACCAATACCTCGGGGCACGAGAGCGCCCCGTCGGGAGAGGTCTCCGCGGTGCCGCTCCTGTTCGAGGGGATCGCTCCGCCGCGTGAGATCACCGACCTCGTTCTGAGCCGGTCGGGCAGCAATCTCATCCTGACCTGGAGCCGGCCGCTGGTCGACATCTACGGCCGTTCGACCACGGTGGTCAAGTACACCGTCTACCGCGGCACGGCACCCGGCTTCATGCCGTTCCTGTCCACACCCCTGGCCGTCATCAACGATGGGTCGATCATCACGTATACCGACGCCGGGGCGGGGGCACCGGGACCGACTAACTTCTACTACGTGGTGACCGCCACCGATCTCAGCGGCCTCGTGTCGGGCGCGGGTCGGGAGCTGCCGAACGGCATCGAGACACTGGCCGTAACCCGGTCCGCGGGGATGATAAGTCTCGCCTGGCCGGCCGTCACGACCGACGTTTCGGGGCTCGCGACCATCATCGATCACTATCAGATCCACGCCTCCTCCCTGCCGTTCTCGCGCGGATCGATCGGTCCGTCCACATTACTCGTGGACAACGTACGGGGCTTGACGGTAAATTTGACCCTGCCGAGCGGTAAGCAGTACTACTCAGTCATCGCCGTGGACAACCGGGGCAACCTGAGCCCCTTTTAGGAGCTACGTGTCGGTCGTGGACAGCACGAAGCCAAGGACGTTCACGGAAGGCGTCGGGACGACGCAGGCCGAAGGTGAGTCGCCCCAGATCGCGGCCCTCGTCGAGCGCGCCAAGGGGGGAGAGG
Organism: Candidatus Dormiibacterota bacterium; assembly: GCA_035635555.1. NCBI lineage: Bacteria > Bacillati > Candidatus Dormiibacterota > Candidatus Dormiibacterota bacterium. The sequence goes on along the minus strand of DASQAT010000041.1, from coordinate 35,324 downwards.
CCGCCGCCTTCGACGACCTGATGCGTCTGTACGAGCGCCGCGTCATCTCCATCGGCGTTCAGATGGGCTTGCACGCCGACGAGGCCCTGGACGCCTGCCAGGACACCTTCGTGAAGGTGTTCCGATACATCCATCGGTTCCGTTCCGGCGAATCGTTCTACCGCTGGCTCTACCGTATCGCCGTCAACACGGTGTACGACCACCTCCGCCTGATGCGCCCGAAATGGACGGTCTCGATGGAGGACGCCGGCCGGGAGCGCACCGAGGGGGTGCGCGAGCCTGGCGTGCCGATCGAGCAGCGGGTCCAGTCGGCCGACCTCCTCCGCAAGGCCCTGTCGGCTCTCGACCGCCTCAGCCGGCGGGAGAGAATCGTTTTTGTCCTGAGAGACTTGCAGCAGGTCCCCACCGAAGACATCGGGCGAATCCTCGGACTGTCCCGGATCACCGTCAGGCGGCACTGCATGCTGGCGCGCCGCAAGCTCCGGGACTCGGTCAATCCCAAATAGTGTTGAACGCGTGCGCTGTTTTTCGGGTATTAGAACCAAACGGTAGGATCTGGAGACGTCTGCAGGACGGGGATTGCACCGGCGGAGGGCAAATTTACCGTTGACATTGCGTTATTTCGCGGTATGTAGGGATAGTGCGGGTAGGAGTATCTGCCATCAAATCACACGTCAGGGTACAAGGAGACGCCGATCGGCAACCTGGCCCGGGTTGCTGTTGGCGAACTCGGTCATGAGCCTTCCAAGGGGGAGAGGGATGAAAACATTCCTTAATTCGTTGCTGGTTGTTGCGGCAGTGCTCGCCGTTCTGCTGGTGGCGCCGGCCGCCTATGCGGACTGTCCCGCCAATTCGATTCCGTATCAGTATTATCTTGGCGGCTTCCTGATCGGCGTCAACGAGGATACGGTCAACGCACGGGCGTTCGTGATGGGACACCCGGAGATCAACAGCGGCACGGCCTCCATTATCTGCAAGGCCGCCGGCATCGACCCCACGACGGGTAAATTCTGTCTCAACGAGGCCGGGAGCGCTGGGGACGGAAACATCACCATCAGCGGCGACTGGCAGTTCCCGGGGAACGTGGGCTGTCCCCTGAGTCTGGTTTCGGGCGACCTGCATGATGGCGATGCTCCGAACGTGCTGTTCGTCACGTCGGTGTCCCCGGCCGGGGTAAGCTCTTACATCTCTCTGACCGTGGGCAACAGCTTCGACCTGGGCGGGTTCGCGTTCGACCTGGCCCACCCCCTGAACGGGTTCACCCCCAGCCCGCTGGCGCTGACGCCGATCCCCAGCCCCACGATCACGGGACTCACGCCGAACGCCGACGGCACGGCCCAGGCGGCGATCGCCTGGTTCCCGCCGTCGGCCGGCCCGACTTTCGACGATTGCAACCCCAACTCGCAGGCGGTATTCGCGACCTGCCCCGCGGGGTCCACGCGTCCGAGGCTCGAGAGCTACAACATCTACCGTCTGGACGGACTCTGCGGCACGGCACCCGACATGGCTACGACCAGCTGGGGGACCATGGTGGCCAACGTGCCGGCCATCGGCCCGCTCAACGCCAGCGTCAAGGTCCTGCCGGTCGACCCGGCCGGAATCAACTGCTCCTACCTGGCCATCGGTCTCGTCATCGGCGGGCAGGTGGTGCAGACGGTCTCTGCTCCGGCCAAGGTGGCGGGCGGCGATTGTGACAGTGACGGCGTTCCGGACACGTTCGACAACTGCAGGTGCGTCTCGAACCCGAACCAGCTCGACACCGACGGCGATCATGTCGGCGACGCCTGCGACAACTGCCGCACAGTCTCGAACCAGGACCAGAAGGACGGGGACCTGGACGGCGTGGGCGATGCCTGCGACAACTGCGCGACGGTCCAGAACGCCAACCAGGCGAACGCCGACGGCGACATGTTCGGCGACGCCTGCGACAACTGCCCGGGCGTCGGCAACGATCTGCAGACGGACACGGACGGCGACACCAAGGGGGATGCCTGCGACAACTGCCCCCAGAGCTCCAATCCGTTCCAGGAGGATGTCGACACCGACGGAGTGGGCGATGTCTGCGACAACTGCAGGAACGTCTCGAACACCAACCAGGCCGACACCGATCATGACGGGATCGGAGACGCCTGCGACAACTGCGCGGGCATTCCGAATCCAGGCCAGGAAAACATGGATCTCGACTGTCAGGGCGACGTCTGCGACAACTGCCCGACGATCCCGAACTGCGACCAGAACCCGCAGGTCTGCGCGCAAGTCTGCGAGAACGTGGCGATCTCCTTCTCGAGCCCGCTCGGCAAGGGGTCCGGCACGGTCTTCTGGGACACGACCCGCGAGATCGATCTGATCGGCTTCAACATCGTCGAGCTCGATTCGAAGGGGAACAGGACACAACTCAACCCCTCCCTCATCCGTTGCTTCGAGTGCGTCACGGGTGTCGGCAACCTCTACAGTCAGCCGGTCCCGAAGCACAAGAGCGGCCACAACATCTTCGTCGAGATGCTGCGGGTCAACGGGAACGTCCAGGTCTGCGGGCCGGCTGTCAGACAGTAAGTCTTAACTGTCCCATGCACCCCGGTCCCGCCCCGCAAGGAGCGGGACCGGGGTTTCTTTTCTGAGGCGCCGCGCATGTCAGCCAATCGTTGCATCCGGACCCGCCGGAGTCCGCTCGTCCTGTCCGGTGCCCTTCTCATGGTGCTCATGGCATCCCCCGTTCTGGCGCAGTCGTCGCTCAAATCGCGCCGGGACTACATCGTCGGGGACCATCCCGTGGGTGTTGTCACGACGGACTATGACGGAGACGGCTTACTCGACCTGATCACGGTCAACCAGCAGACCGCGGGGAGGGGGGACATCGCCCTGGTCAAGGGCTTCGGAGACGGAACGTTCCGGAAGGTGTCCTCTTTCCTCACGGGGATCCTGCCGACGAGCATGGTCTACAGCGACGTCAACAACGACGGCATCCCGGACATCGTGGTGTCCAGCCTTACCAGCCAGGACGTGTCGGTGCATCTCGGCAACGGTACCGGCGGCTTCGGAGCGCGGCTTTCGACGCTGGTCGTCGGGACACCGAACGGCGTGGCGGTCGGCGACTGGAACGGCGATCTCAAACCGGACGTCGCGGTCCTGAACGGGGCGCAGGGGAACCTGGTGATCCTCCTCGGCGACCTGTCCGGGCGCTTCCCGACCACCCGGCAGACCTTCGCCGTCGGGGCTGCGTCGAAGCAGGTCATCGCCGGTGACTGGAACAAGGACGGGAAGCTGGACCTGGCGGTGGTCAACAACACGCCGAGCACGGTGCAGATCTTCCGCGGCGACGGGACCGGCCTGTTCTCTCTTTCCAGCACGCTCACGACCGGCTCGGGTCCGCTGTCGCTCATCGCGGCCGATTTCAACGCCGACACCCGCCTGGATCTGGCCACCGCCAACTCGGTGGCCGACACCGTCTCGCTCTTTCTCGGCAACACCACCGGGGGCTTCAACGCTGCCACGACACTCTCCCCCGGGTTCGGGCCGCGCGGTCTGGCGGCGGCGGACATCAACAAGGATGGCAAGCTCGACCTGCTCGTCACCCTGGGCAAGGTATCGCAGGAGGGTCAGCTGGCCCTGATGACCGGGAACGGCACGGGCGGATTCACGCTCCTGAACACCCTCTTCGTGGGACCGGCCGCGAACGCGGCGGCGGTGGGGGACTTCAACCGGGACGGGAATCCCGACGTGGCCACGTCGAGCAACACCGGGAACACGGTGTCGATCTCGCAGAGCATCGGCACGGCCACCTTCCTGGCTCCCGGGCGGATCCCGCTCCCGGTCGGGTCGTTTCCGGCGGCGATCGGGGTGGCCGATTTCAACATCGACGGCAAGCGCGACATCGCCGTCGCCAACGAGTTTCTGAACAATATCAGCCTGGTCACGGGGGACGGGGCTTGCGGCTTCACCACTGTGAACTCGGCCAATAATACCGGGATCACCCCCATCGCCATGGTGACGGCCGACTTCAATCGCGACAATTGCTTCGACCTGGTGACGGCCAACAACGGCGACGGAACCTACTCGTACCTTCAGGGGAACTGCGCGGGCAACTTCACGACGACCAATGGGAACCAGGTCGGCTGTCTCGATCCGATCGCGATCGCGACCGGGGACGTGAACGGGGACGGCAACCGAGACTTCGCCATCGCCTGCGAGACCTCCGGCGACCTGTGCTCCCGCCGCGGCACCGGGGTCTCGGGGACGACGTTCGGCGCCGCCGTCTGCACCCCTGGAGCGACGCAGATACCCGAGGGGTTGGCGATCGGCGGGTTCAACCTCGATGCTTTCGACGATTATGCGCTGACCTCCAGCCCGAGTCCGTCCCGCGATCCGACCGACGTCATCGCGATCGCGAGGTCCGACGGAGCCGGCGGCATCGTCGATATCCCGGGGACCTTCTATGTGGGCCTGGGACCGCGTGGCATCGTGCGGGGCGACCTGAACGGGGACGGCTTCCTCGACCTGGTCGTCGCCAACAGCGACTCGAACACGGTGAGCGCCCTCCTCGGAGATGGCGGCGGTGTGTTCTCCTTTCCATCGATCGACAGTCCCGCCGGCCAGGCCCCCACGGCCCTGGCCCTGGCCGATTTCAACCTCGACGGGAAGCTCGACGTCGCGGCGGTCAACTCCAACGCCAACAACGTCTCCCTTCTCCTGGGGGATGGCCAGGGGCATTTCACCAAGGCGGGTGACTACGGCACACGCGATCTCCCGGTGGCGATCGGCGCCGGCGATTGCAACGGGGACGGGAAGCCGGACCTCGCGATCGCCGACAACTTCAACGACACCGTAACCGTCCTGGTGAACATGACCGTCGCCGGCGACCCCTTGAACTCGACGAATTTCATCGGCCAGACCGCCTCTGTCTTCACCTGGGGTGTCGTCGCGGGGGCGACCTACGACGTCATCCGCGGTCAGCTCCGGCTCGTCGTCCAGGGGCCGACGTCCAACAACCTCGGTCCCGTGACCTGTCTGGCCAACGATCTCACCGACACCGACACGGCCAGCCTGCCGGACTCGTCACGCCCCCCCCTCGGGGACGCGTATTTCTACCTGGTCCGGTCGACCGTAGGCGGGGCGGCGGGGAGCTACACCCTCTCGGTCCCTGCCGGGAAGCCGGGAGTACCGGCGTCGGGGGGCTGCCCGTAGAAATTTTCGCTCCCTGTTGAACGGACAGGCGCGATGCAGGGTATAGAAGTCATGATTCACTGCGAAGACATGCATAGAGGGTTGTCGATGTTCCTGGATGGGGCTCTGTCTGCCGAGGATCGGTCGGGGTTCGAGGCTCACCTGGCGTCCTGCGACAGCTGCCGCGCCGAGCTCGAAGGGTTCCTCCAAGTGGCTTCTGTTCTGAGGGATGCAACCACGGTGGACATGGCCCTGCCGGACTCTCTGCGCAGGAAGATGGCGACGGAGGCGGCGGTGCGGGTTCGGGGCCGTCGCTGGTCCTACAGCATGCCGGAATGGGCCTTCTCCATCAGACCCGGCGCGCTCGCGACTGGAGCGGCCCTCGTCCTGGCCCTCCTGGTTCTGCCGGCGGTCATTCACCAGCGCGAGCAGCGGAACCGGAGCGAGCCGGTATCGAGCATCCGCGTGACCACGGATGGACAAGCGGTCCGTCTCGCCTGGAGCGATGGATCCCGTTCGTCCTACACGGTTTACAAGAGCCACAATCCGAGGTCCTTCGGCTCCGCGGAAGCGCACGTCATCAAGGGGAACAACTGGGTCGACCGGGATTCGGACGCCGCGCCTATCGTGTTCTATCGTATCGAGTAGTGCAGGTTTCCGGCAGTTTTCTGTTGACAAAGAGGGGAATGACGGTAAGTAAGTGCACTGTGCCCGGATTTCATGATCAAAGGAGGCGGAGAATGATTAGATTCAAACCTTCGCGGACGACGGTGGCTGCCGTTGTCGCGGTTGTGCTCATCCTCGCGGCGGGGGGTGCCGCGGTCGCGTCGAACATGGGCTTCAAGATGAACAAGGCGTTCTATCCGCCCAACGCGGCGAAGCCGGGCGCGGGCGACAACTGGACCAGCATCCCGTTCAACCGGCCGTACAGCACGTTCGCGGACGTCTGCACCCAGCTCGCCCTGCCGAACGTCTCCACTTCCATTTTTCAGGTCAACCCCGAGACCGGAGCCACGCGGCTCTGCTCGTGTGGAACCGCAGCCTGCGGCACGCTCAAGCTCGACCTGACTGATCGGCCGGTCGCCGAGCTTCCGGGCGGCGTGGCGGCCCCCTATCTCGGCATCCGGATCAGGAACAACACTTTCGTCGCCGGCACTTCTTCGGCGATCATCGTCGGCTCGCACAGTCCGTCCCTGCAGTTGCTCCTGCGGCGGATTCCGAGCGCGACCTGCGGCGACGTGACCGCCGGCGCCAGCTCCAACATCGGCGCGACTTGGTTCTCGGTTCCGTATCACACCACGGCCGTGACCGCCCAGGATCTCTGCGTGCAGTCGGGCGTGCCGGCCGGCCCGAGCGCGACCGTCGCGAGGGTCGACCCGATCAACGGCACAGCGGCCTCTCCGGCGGTGACCTGCAACACGTCGGCCGCTTCGACGCTCAATCTGGTTCTGGGGGAGGCTGTCAGGATCCGTCGCACCAGCGCCGGCGTCTGCACGCCTCTTTCTTCCATCCCGGCGCACTTCTAATCGGCCTTGTACAGGAATCCTCTGGAGGGAAACCTTACTATGAAAAGAGCACTGATCGGCAGCACGGCCCTCGCGGGCGTTCTGGTAATCGCCGTGATGGTGACGCCGGTGTTCGCGGCCTGTGTCAACCCCACGCCGTTGCAGCACCTTCTCGGCGGCTGGTTCTCGAACTGCACGGAACCGGTTCGCGCCTTCGCCTTCGGCGTATCGAGCAATGTCGCGCCGGACACCACCTGCCCCAATGGAGCGGCGAGCTGCAACACGGGTTCGGTGCTCATCGCTTGTCCGGATGCGGGTTCATCGAACGGTCAGCTGGCTGGGTGCCAGCCGGATGCAGGGACTCCCAACGACGGGAACGTGACCATCCTGTTCGACTGGGGGGGAGGCGGCAGCTTCACCGGCTGCCCTAACCCAGCCCAGGCAGCGAATATAGGACGCAACTACGTCCAGGTCGTCGACGCCAAAGGAAAGTCACTCTTCGTGACGGTCCCCTATTCGTTCGATCTGGGGGCGTATGCACTCGACCTGGCGCAACCCGACACGTTCCCGGCCGGTCCGATCTCCTGCACCACGAACGAGGCGGGACTCACGTTCCGCAGCTTCACCGGCGGCACATTGTGCGGAAACATGCCGGTGCCGCGCGCCCACACCGATTGCGACCCCGGGACCTGGGGCGTCACGGGCGGCAATGGCTTCATCCCCCCGACCTGTCAAGCGTCGACCCTGTTCCCTCTGAACCGCGGAAAGCTGTACCGGAAAGACACTCCCGCGGATGCATCGAAGGCTTGCACTGGAGCAGACCCTGTCCTGAGCACGGGCGCGTGGACGAACATCCCGATCGACCCCGTCGCCAACCCGAATTTCGCCAGCAATGGTGACTTCTGTGTTCCGACACCGCCTCCGGCCGCAGGCCAGTGCGCCCACTTCGGCGCCACCGGCATGGTCAATGGCGTGGAGACGCCGGCCATGGTCGGTGATCTCGATCTGGGATCCGCAGGCGATCCGAACGCTCCTTCCCCGCGCGCCGTCCAGGTGAGCGCCAACGCAGGCGGCAACAGTGTGTCCATCTCCTTCCGCACGGAAGGGGAGCTTGGCCTGGTCGGCTTCAACGTCCTGGCCGATGCCCAGGGGGGCAAGAACCGCATCAAGGTGAACAGCGCTCTGATCGACAAGAAAGGTGTCGAGGGCGGGGGAGCCAGCTACTCGGTTCAGATCCCCAAGGGCAACTTCAAGGGCGCCAAGGTTCTCTACATTGAATCGGTGCTGACCTCGGGCACTCTTCTCTCGGACCCGGCCAGTTTCTAAATTCGACGGAGCGTGATACTAATGAAAAAAGCCTATGAGAAGCCGGCGATCATCCACACGGAGAAGATCGAGGCGAGAGCAGTGAGTTGCGGCAAGTCCGACGATACCTGCCGATCCATCGGACCCGTCGCCAGCTGAAGGTTCTGAAAACGGAGAAAAACGCCACCGGGCCTCAGGGCCCGGTGGTTTTTTTTTGCCTGAAGAAGCGCTCGACGTCGGGCAGGAGATCCGGCTCGAGCCGCACCGCCTCGCGGGCTTCGACCTCCGCCTCGCGATCCCGTCCCATGAGGAGGAGCGCCCGGGCGGCCTGGGCATGGGCCGGCGCGAACGGGGGCCGCAACATGATGGCGAGCTTCAGGTGTGAGAGGGCCTCCTCCAGCCCGTCTCTGTTCTCGTCAAGCAGGATCAGCGCCACCCCCAGGTTGTAGTGGGCCTCGACGCTCGACGCCGCGAGCGCCAGCGCCTCCCTGAGGGGACCGACCGCCTCCCGCGCCCGTCCCCGATCCAGGAGTGCCACTCCGAGAGCGCTGTGAACCGGCGGGTAATACGGGAACCTGTCCGACAGCGCGCTGAACAGCGACACCTCGTCGCGCCAGATCCCCGCCTCGCGCCACGACGCGATGCCGAGGATCGTGAGCACGAGCGTGGCGCACGCGACCTTGATGGGAGAGGGGCGCATCCACGCGGGCGAGACTCTCCCCAGCATGATTCCAAGCGCGACAGACAGGCCAAGGAGCGGCAGGTAGAGGAAGTTCTGGGCATACAGAGAGGCGATCGGGACGATGAGGTTGGAGGCGGGGAGAAAGGCGGCGGCCGCGAAGGCCAGCGGAATGGCGATCCTGTCGCGCGTGAGCGACAGCACGGTGACCGCCGACCCCACGACCAGAAGGGCGAGCAGCGACAGTCCGAAGCGGACGTCGCCGGATCCGGGGAGGGTCGCGGGGGCCAGGTAGTTCGAAGGATCGTGGAAGCGGGTCGGGAGAAGGAGGTAGAGCAGGTAGCGACCGCTGAGCGTCATCGCGGCGGGGATGCGGGATGTGATGGGGAGTGCGCTCAGGGGGTTGATCAGGGGATCGATCAGGTCTCGGCCGATCAGGATCCCGAGTCCCGCGCTTCGCCTCAGGAGGACGTAGAGCGCCGCGGCCAACCCCAGCGCCAGCCCGGTCCGCCGATCGGGTCTCTCGGGCGTCTCCTCCTTCATCCGCCGCAGTCCGAGGACCGGGACGGCCAGGAAGGCGGCCGAAGACTCCTTGCACAGGAGCGCCACGAGGAAGAACAGGCCGACCAGGACGGCCCTCCTGCTCGGTCGCGAGAGTTCCAGCCACGCGAGCAGGATGAAGAACGCCGGCAGGAGATCGACGCGCGCCACGACCGAAGCGACCGGCCAGGCCGCGACCGGGTGGACGGCGAACAGCGCCGCCGCGGAGAAGGCCGCCGGACCGGGGCAGCCGAGGCGTCGCGTCAGGGCCAGCAGCAGCACCGCGTTGGCCGCGTGCAGCAGGACGTTCACCATGTGGAAGCCGGCCGGACCCCAGCCGGACAAAAGACCGTTCAAGGCGAAGGAGACCACCACGAGCGGCCGGTAATACGCGGCCCCGTACGGCGTTCCGTGCCATAAGTGGTGCGCGAAGGCGGTGAACGGGCTCGTGGCTTCGCGCAGGAAGAGATTGTGGACGATCAGGTGCCGGTCGTCGAAGACGAAGTCGAAGCCGGGGGTCGCCAGGTACGGGGCGGCCGCCAGGAGGCTCACGATGGCGAACGGGAGCCAGCGGGTCCGTCCCATGACGCGCTAGAATATCACGCACATCCATGGAGATCAGGTGAGCGCGCCGCCCAGGGTGGTCGTCGTCCTGCCGGCCTACAACGCGGAGCGGACGCTGCAGAGGACCTGCGCCGAGATCCCGCGCGACGTCGTCGACGAGGTGATCCTGGTGGACGACGCCAGCCACGATCGGACGGTCGAGGTGGCGCGGCTGCTCGGCATACCGACCATCATCCACCCCGAGAACCGGGGTTACGGCGCGAACCAGAAGACCTGCTACCAGTCGGCGCTCGACCGCGGCGCCGGCATCGTCGTCATGCTCCATCCGGACTACCAGTACCCTCCGAAGCTCATTCCGTCGATGGTGGCCCTGCTCCGATCGGGGATGTTCGACGTGGTGATCGGCTCGCGCATCCTGGTGCGCGGCGCCCTGAAGGGGGGCATGCCGCTCTACAAGTACGCCGGGAACCGCCTCCTGACGCTCGTCCAGAACTTCATTCTCGGGCGCAAGCTGTCCGAGTATCACACCGGCTTCCGCGCCTTCACGAGGCGCGTGCTCGAGACCCTGCCGATCCTGGAGAATTCGGACGGCTTCGTGTTCGACAACGAGATGCTGTGCCAGACGATCCATTTCGGCTTCTCGATCGGCGAGGTGAGCAGTCCCTGCGCGTACTTCAAGGAGGCCTCCTCGATCGGTTTCGTTTCGAGCCTGCGCTATGGCCTGGGTGTGCTGCGCACGGCGTTTCTGTATCGCCTGAGCCGTCTGGGCCTCCTCAGGCCGCGTATCTTCAGCCGGGAGGGGAGACGTCTGCGATGATACAATCCGTCCTCCTATGAGCGAGAGCGCAAGCGCCCGGGCCGCGGACAGCCCAACCGGGGCCGCCCTTGTCCGGGGCGCCCTCGTCGTTCCGACCGTGCTCTTCGCGCTGTACCTGACGCACGCAGCGTCCGCGGCCATCCTCGCGGTCGGCGCCTTCCGGGTGTTCTCCCTCACGGCCGGCTTCACGTCGGGGGCCGCCTGCTCGGCCATAACGGTGCTCGCGATCGCGGGCGCCCTTGGGGCCGCGTTCGCCGGCGTGCGCAGCCGGCACGCGGCGGCCCCGATGGCCCTCCTGACGCTGACCGAGGCGGGATTCGGGCTGGCGGCGCTGGCCTCGGTCGGCATCTTCCGCGTCACGCGCGCGCTGTACCTGGTCCTCTGGCCGGTCCTGGGGCATTCGACGGTGGGGGAGTTCGGGCTGCGGCTCCTCCTGGCGGCCGGGATGTTCGCCCTGCCGGCGGCCCTCTACTGCGCGACGATTCCGATCCTGTCGCGCCTCATCACCGCCCGTCCCGAAGGGGCGGGGCTGAGCCTCGGCTTCGCCTTCGGTCTGTCGCTCGCGGGAAGCGCCCTGGGTCTGGCGGTGGCGGGAACCCTGGTCCTGCCCTCGCTCGGTGTCCGGGGAAGCGTCCTGATGGGACTGGCGCTGGCCGGAATCGCCGCGGCTGGATCCCTCCTGCTGCGGCAGCGTGGCCTGGAAGGACCGGGGGCGATCGGCACCGTCCTGGCCGGGGTCGATGTCGCGGCGGAGGGTCCGCACCTCGCGGAGCACCCGCCGGCCACGACGACCGTCCGGGCAGGCGCCCTGGGCGCGGCCATGGCGCTGTTCGCGTTCACCGGCTGGGCCTTTCTGCTGGTGTGGGACCGGACGCTGTCGTTCATCGTCGGTCGCACGCTGGAGGCGCGCGCCACGACCGGGGCGGTCTTTCTCCTGGCCCTGGCCCTGGGAGTCTTCCTCTCGTCCGCTCTGGCCGACCGCCTGAGAGGCCCCTTCGCGACCCTCTCCGCCCTCGCGGGGGCGGCGTCGCTCGGGGCCTACGCCTCGATGTACCTGGTGCCCCAGGTCGCCCTGTTCTACCTGAAGCTCACGCCGTTCCTGTCACGCCCCGGCCTGACGCAGCTGCCGGCGACGCTGGCGGCGATGAGCCTGATGCTCCCCGCGGCGCTCTTCCTGGGGGCGGCGCTGCCCCTTCTGGGGCAGGGGGCGCGTGTCCTGCGGCGCCCGGCACCCGGCGTGGTGATCTTTTTCGCCCTCGGCATCGTGCTCGCGGATCTGGTGATAGGGCTCCTGGCGATCCCGGCGTTCGGCCTGAGGCGCTCGCTGTCCCTCGTCTCCGCCGTGGGGCTGCTCGCGGCGATCCTGTTCCTGGCCTTCGCGCGGTTCAGGAACCCGACACTCCGCCCGACACTGGCCCTGTTCCTGCTTGGCCTGATGATCGTCCTGGGCGGGTACCCGGCCTCCTGGGACCCGCGCATCATCGATGCCGGTCTGTACCGCTACGGCGCCCGATCGATCGAGCGATTCGGGTCGGTGGCGGACTACCTGGCGGCCCGTCAGGGGATCGACCTCCTGTTCTATCACGAGGGGAAGGAGTCCTCGGTGATGGTCGAGCGCACGCTGCGGCCGGCCGAGGGGATGCCGCCTGAGGAGGTGCTCACTCTCACGGTGGACGGGAAGGTGGAGGCGACGACCGGAAACGACATCAGGACGCAGGTCCTGCAGGGACACATCCCGGTCCTGGTGCACGGACCGACCGAGACGGTCCTGCAGATCGATTTCCTGGACGGCATCACGGCGGGATCCGTACTGAGGCACCCGGTGAAGTCGCTCACCGTCATCGAGCGGGAGCCGGCGCTGTTCGAGGCCTCGAAGAATTTCGCCTCCTACAACAACTCCCCGGTCGACGACCCGCGCCTGCTGCGGGTCGTGGACGCGGCGCGCGCCCGCCTCCTCGCCGCCCCGGCCCGCTACGATGTGATCCTGGTGGCCGGCCTCGAGCCGTGGCTGCCTCAGAGCGCGTCGCTCGTCACGACCGAGGGGCTCGCCCTCCTGAAGGACAGGCTGAACAGCGGCGGCCTCGTCTCGCTGCGGGTGCCGCTGGCCTCGACGGGGGAGGCCGAGCTGCGGGCGGTGATGCGCTCCTTCGCGCGTGTCTTCCCGTCGATCCTGGTGTTCCGGATCTCCGACGAGGATCTCCTCCTCCTCGGCTCCGCCGAGCCTCTGAGTCTCGACGCCGGCTGGTTCCGCAACGTCATCTCGTCCACGAGCGACGTGTCGCACGACCTGCACCGCGTCACGGTCATCGGCGCGAACGAGATCCTCTACACCTTCCGCCTCGCCGGGGACGGTCTGCGCAAGGCCCTGTCCGAAGGTCCGCTCAACGACGACGATCACGCGGCGGTCGAGTTCGCCTCGGCCCGCGACATGACCGTGCACGGCAACAGCGCCCTGGTCGCTGCGCTTGAAGAGGCCGGGGGCTCCGTCCTGCCTCACCTGAAGAATTACGGTGCGACCCCGGAGGAGAAGGCCGACTTCCTGTACAACCTAGCGAAGTCGTACCTCGGGATCGCCGGCGATCCGGTGCGAGCCAAGGAGATCGCCCGCGAGCTGCAGTCTCTGGGGCAGACCGTGCAGGCGCGCTGGGTCATGGGAGAGGCGCTGATGCAGCAGGCGGACGTCGACGGTGCCCTGGGAGAATGGCGCGGCGTTCTCGAGGTCGAACCGGGCAACCTCGACGCGCTGTTCAGCCTGGGCACGTACTTCATGGACAGCCGCGACTACTGGAAGGCCGAGCCGTACCTGGACAAGGCGGCCAGGACCTACGCCGATGTCTCGATCGTCCGCTACAACCACGGGCGGAACCTGTTCTACCTCGGGAACAACAAAGAGGCGATTGCCGAGCTCAAGGAGGCGCGCCGGATCAACCTCGAAAAAGAAAAGAGAGACGGCTACCCCCTCGTGGACTACCTCGTCGGTGTCGTGTCCCACAGGCTGAAGAACGACAAGGAGGCGGCGGCCTCCCTGGAGACCTATCTCAAGTGGGCCTACACCCAGCCGCTGACACGCGTCGAGGTCGACGCCCACCTGAAACTGGCCGAGGTCTACGACGTCATCGGCAAGCGGTTCGACGCGCACAAGCAGCGCCAGAAGGGGGAGGATCTGCTGCGCCGCCTGCAGGGGGAGGCGTCTCAGTCGCCGCCGGCCGTTCCCACGGGCGGCGGGACGTCCCCCCCGCGATAACTGACGTGCGCCGTCCCTCCACGACGCACGCCCGTGACGGGACGGCGCGCGCCCCCGACCTGGCCGGGATCGAGAAGCGTCTGGCCTACACCTTCCGCGACCGGAGTCACCTGGTGCGCGCCCTCACGCACTCGTCGCACGCCCACGAAGAGAGCGGCGGTCCGGACAACGAGGCCCTCGAGTTCCTGGGGGACGCGACGCTCGGCTACTTCGTGGCCCACACCCTGCTCGAGCGCTTCCCGGAGATGGATGAAGGGGGCCTGTCGAAGTTCAAGGCGTTCCTGGTCAGCCGCACCAACCTTGCGGCCGCCGCCCGGGGGATCGATCTCGGCCTCTTCCTGCGGCTCGGGAAGACCGCCGAGAAGGGGCAGGGGCGGACCAAGGAGTCGCTCCTGGCGGACGCTCTCGAGGCGGTCATCGCGGCGGTCCTCGTGGACGGCGGCGACGCGGCTGCGCGTCGCCTGGTCACCCACCTGTTCGGCGCGCAGATCGACGGTCTGAGCCGCGAGGACATCGAGAAGAAGGACTACAAGACCGGGCTGCAGGAATGGATGCAGGCGCGGGGGAGGCCGACACCACACTATCGGGTGGTCACGACCGAAGGACCGCCGCACGACCCGACCTTCCACGTGAGCCTGTCTTCGGAAGGCCGGGAGATCGCGCGCGGCCGGGGGCGCACCAAGAAAGAGGCGGAGCAGCGGTCGGCCCGGATGGCCCTGCGTCTCCTGCAGCGTGATCCGAATCGATCCTAACGGCCGGAGGTCGTCGAATCCGGCTTCGCCTGTCCCTCGGCCGGGGGCGCGGAGGACGGCGGGCTGGGCGCCGCGCGCGCGGGCTCGTCGCTGATCGGCTGGATGCCGCGTGTCTGCAGGGTCATGATCGTCTTGCGGATCACAGCCGCCTGCGAATACGTCGGGTTGATCTCCAGGGACTTCTTGAGGTTGTACAGCGCCCGTCCGGGGTCGTTGAGCCCCTGGAAGAGGATCAGGCCCCGGTTGAAGTAGAGCCGGGCCAGCTCGTCCGGCTCGATGGTGACGTTGGCGGCGCGGGCCTCGTCGAGCTGTCTCAGCGCCTCCTTGTACTCGCCGGTCCGGAAGAGCGCCTCCGCCAGCTCGACGCGCGTCTGAAGATCGTCCGGCCAGAGGTCCGCTCCCTTGCGCAGCCACTCGATCGCCGCCGGCTGATCCCCCTTCAGGTCGAAGGCCACGGCCATCTTGCGGATCGACAGGAGGTAGGCCGGGGCGAGCCTCAGCGCCTCGTTGAACTGCGCCACGGCCTGGTCGACCAGCGGCAGCGCCGTCGTGCGATCCCCCTTCGCGAGAAGGCCCTTCGCCTGCACCAGGAGCGTCAGGCCGAGTCCGTGATGGATGCCGATGTGGATTCCCTTGAACTGCGGCCCGCGCGCGATCGACTCGGCCTCCAGCTCTTTCATGAGCGCCTCGCGCGTCACCTGAGGCCCGAACCGCGCCTGCAGATCGGTGTCCCCCTGCAACCCCTGCGGCCCCTCGCCGAGAAGCAGGAGTCCGAGCAGGTAGGCCTGCTGGGCTTTTTCGATGTCCAGCATGGCGTAGTGGGCGTTCCCGGTGATCAGCGCCTGCTCGATGGCCGGCACGACGCCGCGGGGCCACTCGACGTTGATGCCGACCACCAGGAGGGCCAGCAGGCCGCAGGCCGCGGCCTGCGGCCACCCGGGCACGAGGGCGCGCGCCTGTGCCGCGATGTCGCCCGAGCGCCGCGCCAGCGCCAGGGCGGTCCGGCCGAGCCGCCCCGTGACGCGGCCGATGGCCAGCAGGCTCTCGGCTGCGAACACGGCCAGGATCGGGACCACCGGCACGCGGAAGCGCGAGAAGTTGAAGAACAGCAGCACAGTCGCCATGTACCCGAACAGCAGGACGTAGAGCGGCACGAGACGACGCCACTGGCGCCTGGTCAGGAAGATCCCCAGGAGACCGAGCGGTGCTATCGTGCCGAACGTCGAGACGAGGTGGATCCGCACCGCCGCCCAGGACGACCCGGACGGGACGCTGAGAGTGGCCCAGCCCGGAGGCGGGAACGTCACGTTCACGGCGGCGAGCAGCGACGAAAAGCGCTGCAGGATCTGGTAGTCGAGATTGTCGGGCAGCTCGTAGAAGTTCCAGAACTGGACGAACTTCCTGCCGATGAGCCGCAGCCAGGAGAGCGGCTCTTCCTTGATGAACTGCATCCCCTGATCGAACCAGAACCACGAGGACTGCATCGCGGTCACGCGCTTGCCGCTGATCTCCGAGGCCCGCGCCACGAAGTCGGCATGCTCGTACTTCGGGTCCGGCCGCACGAAAGGCGGCGGCACGTACAGGCCGTTGGCGTCCGCGTTGTTGCCGATGAAGAAGACCTCGCCGCCTCCCGTCGTCAGCAGCACGAACTCGTGCGACACCGCCCAGTTGCGCACCGTCACCGGGACG
This sequence comes from Candidatus Dormiibacterota bacterium, assembly GCA_035635555.1. NCBI lineage: Bacteria > Bacillati > Candidatus Dormiibacterota > Candidatus Dormiibacterota bacterium. Next base: position 19,069 of record DASQAT010000041.1, on the reverse strand, counting down.
ATCATCAGGACCGTCCCGAGGGTGAACGCCCCCGCCGCCAGAAGCCCGCGCCGCCTCAAGCCGCCGCCGAGCCACAGGGCCAGGACGGCGAGGATCGGCGCCAGCAGGATGAAATTGTCGCGGTCGAGCGTCGTCAGCCCGAACACCGCACCGGCCGCCCCGAACAGCCACAGCACACGCCTGCCGGGCGCTTCACCGTCCGAGCGCGCCGCCTGTCGTGCCACGTCGAGGACGAGGAGGAGGAGGACCGTCAGGAAGGGGGAGAGGAAGGTCTTCATGACCATCCCCTCGAAGAACAGGAAGGGGCCGTACAGGGCGATCAGGAGACCGGCGAGGACACCGTGCCAGTGTCCGAACAGCCGCCTCCCCAGGACGTAGGTGAGCAGCACCGTGGCCGTGCCGACCAGCGACTGGAAGACCAGGATCGGGCCGACCGACTTGCCGATCAGGGTCATCAGGAAGCCGAGCAGATAGGCGTACAGCGGGCTCTGCACGAACGCCCCCTTGCCGAGCCAGTCGCCGGAGGCGATCTCCTTCGCCCAGTTGTAGTAGAAGCCGGGGTCGAGCTCGTCGGGCGTGACCAGCGACGTGTCCTTGACCTGGAAGACGTAGACGAGCCGGAGCGTCAGCGCCAGAACACCCAGCGCCGCGACCCACACCCACTCCGGAACCGCGCGTCTGTTCGAGGATTCCGTCACGATCCGCCCGCCACGAAACGGCGACGGATTATAGCAGAGGGGAAGCGGGCGACCCGTTTGCCGATTCTACTGTCTCGAGGCCGGGCCCCAGAGCTCGATCGTACCGTTCCTCCGCACCAGCTCGACGAACGTATTGGCCCCGCTCTTGTGCTTGGGCACCGTGAAGACGTAGGTATGCGGCGATCCGGTAATGCACTCCTCGCACGGGATCGGGACAAGGTTCTGCGGGCTCCTGTTCCCGTGCGAATCGAACACCACGATGTTGAAGGAGGAGACGTCGACTTCGTGAGTGGTCGTCCAGGTGACCGTTCCCGCCCCCCGGCCCAGGAGGCTCGTGAAGGAGATGCTGATCGGATCGATCCGCTGCTCACAGACCGCGGGATCTTGATCCGGATTCGGAATGGTCGGACAGGTGTCGCAGGCGTCACCGACATGATCGTGATCGAAATCGATCTGCGTCGTGTTTGCAACCGACGGGCAATTGTCGCAAACGTTATGGATGCCATCTCCATCTGTATCCACGCCGATCGTGTCTTCGTCCACCAGGCCGTTGCCGTTGTTGTCGAGGCCGTCGCAAATCTCCACCGCTCCGGGATGGACGGACGCTCTCGTGTCGTCGGATTCACTGCAGACCGGGAACCCGTCCCCATCCCTGTCCACGCAGTTGCAGGCGAGGCGCGTGAAGAAGACCTCATTGTTGCCGAGTACAGGCTCCCGCCAAGCCACTCCGAACTCATTCCCGGTCCAGGTCAGCGCCACATCTCCCGAGTATCCGGGTGTCGAAGTGACCCGCAGGTCCGGGCCTGCCTTCACACCCGTCCCGTCAACAAGAGAGAGGTATACCTCATTGTTTCCCTCTCGGTCGTCCACGAAGGAGATCCCGTACTGGGAACCTGTCCAGACGACGGAGGGAAGATCGGATCGACCGGGATCGTTGCTGACGCGGGTGTCGTCGCCGATCTTGACACCCGTTGCCGTCAGACGGGCCAGGAAGATCTCCGGGTTTCCCATGCGTTGATCGCGCCAGACGATGCCGTACTCGCTGCCCGTCCAGGTGAGCGAGGGTGCAGCGTCGATATCGTCAGGGACCGTGGAGACGAGGGTCTCCGCGCCAATCCTCGCGCCGCTCGCGTCCAGCCGGACGAAGTGGATGTCCAGGGTTGAGCCGTTTCGATAATCGACCCAGACCAGGCCGTACTCCGAGCCCGTCCAGACAATTGCAGGGTGCAGCGCATTCGCCGGAGGCAGGGTGACGCGCACGGGACTGAGAAGCCTCCCGCCCGAGGGATCCAGCCGCGTGAAATAGATCTGCCGGCCGCCCGACGCGCCGACCCATGCGATCCCGTATTCTGATCCCGTCCAGGCGATGGCAGGTTCGCTCGAATCCGGCAGCAGGTCGTCCACGCTGTTGGTGATACGCACGTCCTCGCTGGTCTTGACCCCATCCGCGCTGAGACGTGCGAAGTACACCTCCCAATGTCCATCCAGAGCGGTGGTCGAGTCTCTCGCATCCTGCCAGACGAGACCGTATTCCGTTCCGGTCCATGCCAGCCTGGGGAGGATCGACTGGAACGGAGCATGGGTGACGCGGACGTCGCTGCCGATCTTGGCTCCCGACCCTGAAAGGCGGGCCAGGTAAATCTCCTCATCGTCACCGTCGCGGGAATCCGACCAGGCCACCGCGTATCCGGTGCCCGTCCAGATGGTCGAGCGGGTGCGGGGGCCCAATGCACCACTCGTTTCCTGCGCGTCGCCGCCGATCTTCTGCAAGGACTGGCAGGGCAATGAACATGCGCCCTCGTTGTCCACGACACCATCGCAGTTGTTGTCGAGACCGTCGCAAACCTCGGCAACACCGATGAGATTGTCGTCGATGCGGCCGTCGCAGTCGTTGTCGATGCCGTCGCAGATTTCCGGCTTGCCGGGGTGCCTCGACGCGTCCAGGTCGTCGCAATCTCCCTGGCAGTCCGTCCACCCGTCTGCATCGCGATCCTCGCAGGCGGCGCCGGGTACCTGGACGAACCCAAGCACGGCACCCGACTCGAAGCCGCCGATCGTGGCGGTCGCGCCCACCAGCAGGCACCCCGGGCCACCCGGCGGAGTCACTGTGAGGGTCGCGTCGCCGTTGGCGTCGGGAACGACACCGGTCGGCGTCCATAGAGAGCGGCGAAGATCGACGCGCCCGCTGCACGGCTGGACACTGGTGTAGAGGGCACCCGGAGCGGGGTTGGCCTGCCATCCATCCCGGCAGGATCCCAGGACCCTGCCGAGAGAATCCAGGTCACAATCACTGTAGACGACGGGAGGATCGACATGCAGGGCGAGCGTGACCTGACCCGTGGCCTCCGTCGTCCGGGAGATCACCTTCGGCTGGCCGGCGACGTCGCTGCAGGCCAGTGGCGTGCTTTGGCCGGAACTGACGTCATAGGGGTGGGCGGCCTCAATCAGATAGCCCAGTCCCAGATCGCTGTCGCCGACGGACACGATGACCCCTCGGCCCTGCTCGTCTCTCACCACCAGGGCGATCCGCTGCGCGACATAGCCGGTCATGGGACAGCCAAGGAATCCGTAGCTCCCCCAGTCGGCGAAAATCCTCGTGCGATCGTCCCCCTGGGCAGCGGGGCTGACGATGTCCGCCGTTCCGCTGTTCACGCCGGTGGCGCTCGACACCTGCCAGGCAAGCGCCGACACAGGTGTGCTGTCGGAGCATGCGAAATAGGAATCCAGGCCATGGTACAGGGGGACTGTCGCGGTGCAGGAGCCGTGGGCATCGACGCCGACGACTGCAACTCCGAGAAACACCAGGGCCAGTATCATCTGGAACCGCATGGCGTACCTCCTTGTTGCGAGGTGCCGCGGGCGGGCACGTTGCGTATGCATGACCTATAACACCATTTGCCACCGCACTCAAGCCCCATGCAGCCCCACGCCGTCGTCCTCTTCTGCTTCGGCGAATTGACTCACGGCCTTCTTTACAGGACAATCCTCGCCGATGCGCGCGCCGCTCGCAGCGCACGGAGGAACGGTGGCCTCGCGACCCGTCCCGCTCGCCAACCAGGACGTCGCACGACTGTACGAACGGTTCATCGAGCACCTCGGCAGCCGTCTCGAAAACCCGAAGGTCGACCGCGACGTCCTGTGCCGCGACGTCCTGACGGAGATCCACTACGGAGAAGGGCCGCGCTACGCGGACCTGATCGAGGACGGTTCGCGGCCCGCGGGCGAGCGGCTGCTCATCGCCCAGCTCGATCCGCGCAACGTCACGCTCGAGGCCGAGTACTACGCCGAATGTGACCCGGCGCGCTACAACAGGGTCAAGCCGCTCCTGTGGCTGTGGATCCAGTTCGACCACTCGCCCCTGGGACAGAACGTGCACCTCGGCGTCATGGTGCGGCGGCTCCTGGCGAAGCACATCTTCAAGCGTTGCGGCGAGAACGTCCGGATCTTCCGCGACGTGGAGGTGTCGTTCGGCTACAACCTCTCGGTGGGGGACAACACGACGATCCACCGCAAGGTCCTGCTCGATGATCGCGGCGAGATCGTCATCGGCAGCCGTGTGTCGATCTCGGACTACGCCAACATCTATTCGCACAACCACGACATCGAGGACATTGAGCGCGTCACCTGCAGCCGGACGCTGATCGGCGACGGCGCGCGCATCACCTACCACGCGGTCGTCCTCTCCGGGACAACGGTGGGGAAGAACGCCATGGTCGGCACCATGGGGGTCGTCACGCGCCCCGTGCCGGACCATCACATCAACGTCGGGATCCCGGCCAAGAGCGTCCGCGTCAAGCGGGAGGGTCTCAGGGGGAAGGAGAGCGACGGCGCTTCAGGTTCGGCGCTGCCCCGGCCGGTGCATGAGTAGCGCACTCCCCTTGCAACCGGCATCTACCCCCTTCAGAAACTGAGTTAGGATCCGCCCATGCGCGCGGCGTCGCGGATCCTGGCTCAGGCGGTCGTGCTCCTGGCGTTGCGCGCACCACCGGAGTGGCCGTCCCAGACGGCCGCGCCGCCGACCGACCTGCAGTTCATCGTGGGCGAAGCGCAAAAGGTCCAGAAGGCCGATGTGACGGCCTGGTCGCACTACCGGTTCGGCCGGCGATCGGAGCGCGAGGACTTCGATGACACCGGCCGGGTCGTCGACCGGGACGATCTCGAGTTCGTCGTGACGCCCGACGGGGACGGCTTCCGCGAAGAGCTCGTGCTCCACAACGGTGTGGCGGCGGAGCCCTCCGAACGGGACCTGCATCGGCGCTCGGCCAGCTTCAACAAGCACTACAGGACGCTTCTCGCCGGAGACGAGGGGAAGACGGAGAGCGGCTACTCGCTCGGGCAGCTCCTGCACCTGTCCTCGTACCGTTTCATGGGGGAGGAGGTGCGGAACGGCGTCGACTGCTACCGGCTCGATTTCAGCCCCGACGACGTGCAGCCCAGGACCAGCGGCCTCGCAGCCAAGTTCACCAAGGCGATGCAGGGGAGCCTCTGGATCACCGTGGAGGGGTTCCATCTGGCGGCGGCCCGCGCCGAGACGGTGCGGCCGATCAGCATCGCTCTGTCGCTGTCGAAGATCTACGACCTCGAGGTGCGGATGGAGGCGGGACCGGTGGGAGAGGGAGTCTGGCTGCCGCTCCGGGTCGAGGTCAGGACCCACGCGCGCATCCTGATCAAATCGATCCGCCGGCACAACCTGTTCACCTATTCCGATTTCCTGCGCCTCGACCCGGCCGGCTGAGCGCTTCCGGCAGGCGCGGGGAGCCTCAGGTCCGCTCCTCGCGCATCTGGTTCATCCGTTCGAGGAACTCCGGCTCGACCAGAACTTCGCGCGGCTTACTGCCGTCGGCGGGACCGACGATACCGTTCTGCTCCATCATGTCCACGAGTCGCGCGGCCCGCGCGTACCCCAGCTTCAGCCGGCGCTGGATGTGGGAGACTGAGATCTGCCCCATCTGGACGGCCAGCCGCACCGCCTGGTCGTAGGCCGGGTCCACGTCCTCATCGCTCGCCGCTCCACCCGCAGCGGCGCCCTGCGGCTCGTCGCGGGTCACCGATTCGTCGTACTGCGGCTTCGCCTGCTTCTTGAGGAACGACACGATACGGGTCGCCTCGACCTCGGTGACCAGGGGTCCGTGCAGGCGGATGAGACGGGCCGACCCGGGCGGGATGAACAGCATGTCCCCCTGTCCCAGGAGCTGCTCCGCGCCGTTGCTGTCGAGGATGGTGCGTGAATCGACCTTCGACGACACGCGCATGGCGATGCGACAGGGGAAGTTCGCCTTGATGACGCCGGTGATGATGTCGACCGAGGGTCTCTGGGTCGACAGGATGAGATGGATTCCGACCGCCCGGGCCATCTGCGCCAGACGCGTGATCGCCTCTTCCACCTCGATGCCGGTGGTCATCATCAGGTCGGCCAGCTCGTCGATGACGATGACCACGTACGGCAACGGCTTCGGCGTCTCGCCGGCGACTGTCGGCACGCGGGCGCTCGCCGGGGGGGCCGACTCCTCCACCGTCGCCGCGGCGGCGGCCGCCGTTCCGTCGGCCGGAGCGGTCGCGACTCCGGCCGCGGCCGCGCGCTCCTTGAGGTCGCGCCTGACGACCAGGTTGTACTGGTCGATGCCGCGGACGCCGGCCTCGGCGAGCTGCTTGTAGCGCCGCTCCATCTCCAGCACCGCCCAGCGCAGCGCGTTCGCCGCCTTCTTGGTGTCGGTCACGAGCGGTGTCAGGAGGTGCGGGATATTCTCGTAAAGGCCGAGCTCGAGGCGCTTCGGATCGATCATGATGAACTTCACTTCCTCGGGACTCGACTTGTAGAGGATCGACGTCAGGAAGGTGTTCACCGAGACGCTCTTGCCCGACCCCGTCGAGCCGGCCACCAGGAGGTGCGGCATGCGCGCCAGGTCGGCGTAGTACGGCTCGCCGTTGATCTCCTTGCCGAGGGCGAGCGTGAGGGGCGCGGCGGATTTCTGGAAGCGCTCGCCCGCCAGGAGCTCGCGCAGGGAGATCGTCTCGCGCTTCTTGTTCGGCACCTCCATGCCGACGGTCGACTTGCCGGCGATGCGGTCGATGCGGATCGACTCCGCCTCGATCGCCAGGCACAGGTCTTCCGACAGCGTGACGATCTTGCTGTACTTCACGCCGGGGTCCGGCTTGAACTCGAATACCGTCACGACCGGGCCGGGCTGGATGGCGATCACCTGCCCGGTGACGTCGAATTCGCGGCACTTCTCGGTCAGGATGCGCGCCGTCTCGACCAGCTCCTTCTCGTCCACCTGCACGTCGTGCGTCGGCGGGTTGAGGAGCGACAGGGGAGGGGGCGTGTAACGCGGCGGGGTCTCGCCGAAGTCGAACTGGGGCTGTCCCGCGGCCGGCGCCTCGGCCTTCCCTTTCGCCGCGGCCGCGGCGCGGGCGGCGCTGCGGCGGGCGGCGGCCGCCGCGACGGCCTTGCCGTCGGCCGGTACGGACACCAGGAGATCGGTCGCGGCGACCGGGATCGGCGCCGCGGCGTGCGGCTCGATATGGGGCTCGTCGTCCGGCACCGCGGCGGCCGCGACCGCCGCGCGCCGCTCGCGCTGGCGACGCGCCACCTCGAGGCGCAGCGCCTCCTTCCGGCGGACCTCGCGGTGCCTGACCCAGGCCAGCCACGCGTTCCGCATGAGCGCTGCGGCGCGCGCCGAGATGGCGCGCAGGGCCTCGACGATCGAGGCGCGCGTCACGATCAGGAGGCTGGTGATGACGATCGCCAGCGCCGCGACCAGGGCCCCCCAGCGGTTCAGGAGACGCGACAGGACGTGGGCGAAGGCATATCCGAACCAGCCGCCGGCCTGTCGCGCCAGCGGCCCCACTCCCTCGTCGAACACAAGACTCAGACAGGCGGCGGCCGCCGGGACCAGCAGGAGGCAGCCCGCGATGCGGCTGAAGGCCCTCCCGCTGCGGCGCCAGAAGACCTCCCAGCCGAGGAGGAGAAGGAGGGGAGGCACCGCCCAGGCCGCGTAGCCGAGGAGCTGCTGGAGCAGCTCGGCGCACAGCGCCCCGGCGATGCCGACGAGGTTGTGCACCGGCTCGTTCGTCCACTGCCCGAGGGGCCAGGGGACAGGATCGTCGGCGTGATAGGAGGCGAGGCTCAGCACCAGCAGGATGGCCACGGCCATCAGGATTATGGCCATCGCCTCCGCCCAGAAGCCTCTGGCCACCGGGGTTTCGCGGCGGGAGGGAACGGTCCTCTTGCGGGCGCGCATAAGTGCGAATTCTACCACCGCGGCGGGACCGGGCGACGGCGGGGTAAGATTCGCCCGTCATGAGACCCGTTCGCTGGGCCATAACTCTTGGATTTGCCGCACTGTGCGCCTGGTTCGCCTGGATGGCTGTTTACCAGGTCGACGACGCATTCATCGTCTATCGCTACGCCACGAACCTGGCGCGAGGCGCGGGTTTTGTATTCAACCCTGGGGAGAGGGTCGAGGGAGTGACCTGCTTTCTTTGGACCCTTCTCCTGGCACCCTTCGCGGCGGCCGGGCTGAAGCTGCCGGTCGTGACTCCGGTCCTGACCGCGGTGGCGGGGTGCGCGGTCGTCCTCCTGCTGCCGTTCGTCTCGGCGCGCCTCGCGGGGCGCGCCCGCCCCGATCCCTGGGACGGGGCCGCCGCGGTGCTCCTGGCGGCCCACCCGGGCTTCGCCTACTGGAGCGTCGGCGCCCTGGAGACTGTCCCGTACGCTCTCCTCCTGGTGCTGGCGCTGCGGGACCAGGTCGCGGAGCAGGAGCGCGGATCCGGACGGCGTTCGGCCGGGTGGATCGGCGCCGCCACGCTCATGCGTCCGGAGGCGCTGCTCCTCGTGGCGGCGCTCTTTCTCGGTCGCGTCCTCGATGGGCCGGGGCCGGGCGCTCGTGGACGGGTCCGTGACCTCCTCGCATGGTCCGGCGTCGTCCTGGCCTTCTTCTTTCCCCTTCTCGCATTCCGTCGTCTCTACTTCGGCGACTGGCTCCCGAACACCTTCTACGCCAGGACCGGGGCCGGCTGGATGGACACCGTGCATGACGGACGGGTGTACACCCTGGGTTTCGTGTCGTCGCTCGCCCCCGGGTTCGGGTACCACGACACGTTCACCGGCGCTATCGGCGTGGGGATCCTTCTGGGGATCGTGGCGTTCGGCCTGCCGCGGCCGCGATTGCGCTCGGCGACGCTCCTGGTGATGGCACTCGGCCTGGCGGTCCTGCTCGAAGGTGGAGATTGGATGGTCCTGTTCCGCTTCTGGGTCCCCGGGCTGCCGGTGATCGTCCTGCTGATGGTGGCGGCGGCTCGCGGCTTGGCCGGCGAGGTGCGGGGGCTCCGGCCTTACGCGGCGGTTCTGGGGGTGGTGCTCGTCGCGAGCTACGTGTGGGCCGGCCACGCCGCGCGGGACGGCCCGGACGGCCTGGCGGTCAATGCGGCGGGGTACCGCTTCGCGCACGATGCCGTCGCCGATGAACTGAAGGGGCGCGCCCGACCGGGTGACGCGGTGGCGCTGATGGACATCGGTCGGATCGGCTTCGACACGGGTCTCAGGATCATCGACATCTCCGGCCTCACCGACAGGGAGATCGCGCGCGCCCCGGGCGGTTTCCTGCACAAGCGGTACCCGGTCGAGCGGCTCCTGGCCGAGGCGCCGCGGTTCTTCGTCCTCGTCAACGACTTCCCGGTCGACGAGGCGATCATGCGCCATCCGGAGTTCGTCAGGGACTACAGCCTCGTGCTCGAACGGAACCACCGGTTCAACTGGACGCCGCCGGAATCGTACACGCTCCACCTGTACGAGCGGCGACAGACGGACTCGGGGGAACCCTCTAGGTCTCGATGATCGCGGGGATGATCATGGGGCGCCGGTCGAGAGTCTTGCGGAAATGCCGCTTCAGGTCCCGTTGGATCAACGCCTTCATCACGCCGCGATCGGCGCGCTCCTCGGGGGTGGCGGACTCGACCGATCGGCGCACCAGGCGCGCCGCCTCCCGCAGCACCTCCTGATCCCCCGGGCCGGCGGCGAAACCGCGGCTGACGATCTCCGGCTCGCCGACCAGCCTGCCCGACCCCCGGTCGATGGCGACGACCGCCAGGACGATGCCCCCCTCGGAGATGTGCCTGCGGTCGCGCACCACGATCTCGTCCACCTCGTCGAGAGTGCCGTCGATGAACACCCGCCCGGCGGCGACCCTGCCGGCCAGCCGGGCCTCCTTCTCGTCGAGCTCGAACACGTCCCCGCTCGTGCCCAGCAGGATGCGCTCGCGCGGCACCCCCACCTGCTCCGCCAGGCGGGCGTGGTTGTGGATCTGGCGCAGCTCGCCGTGGATCGGGATGAAGTAGCGCGGGCGCGTCAGCGTGAGCATGATCTTGAGCTCCTCCCGGCTGGCGTGCCCCGAGACGTGCAGCGGCGGACGGCCCCCCACGATCACGTCGGCCCCGCGGCGATACAGGTGGTTGATGACGCGGTTGATCGATTTCTCGTTGCCGGGGATGGCGCGCGCCGACAGCACGACGGTGTCTCCGGCGTCGATCGAAACCTCCTTGTGATCGTCGAGTGCTATGCGGGACAGGGCCGACATCGGCTCCCCCTGGCTGCCGGCGGCGACCAGGACGACGCGGCCGGCGGAGAGCCGGCCCGCCTCCCGGGCGTCGATCAGAGTGCCGGGGGCAGCCTTGAGGTAGCCGAGGCTCGCGGCCACCTCGGCCGTCGAGACCATGCTCGATCCGACGAGCGCCACTTTGCGGCGATGGGCCACCGCGAGATCGACGACCTGCTGGATGCGGTGCACGTTGCTGGCGAACGTGCTGACCACGATCCGCCCGGTGGCGCGATGGAACACGCCGTCCAGCGCCTCTCCCACCTGGCGCTCCGAGCCGGTGAACCCGGGGACCTCGGCGTTGGTGCTGTCCGAGAGCAGTGCGAGCACCCCCTGGTCGCCGTGGAACGAGAAGCTCTGGAAGTCGAATCCGTGTCCGTCGATGGGCGTCTGGTCCATCTTGAAATCGCCGGTGTGGACGACGGTGCCCTGGGGCGTCTTGACGGCGAGCCCGAACGAACCCGGGATGCTGTGGGTCACCTGGATGAACTCCACCGTGAACGGGCCGAGGCGGATCTCCTCGCCGGCCTTCACCCGCTTGAGATGCTTCTCGTGCGGCAGGTTGTGCTCGCGCAGCTTGCGCGCCGCGAGGCCGAGCGTGAAATCGCTGCCGTACACCGGCACGCGCACTTTGTCGAACAGCCAGGGGAGGGCTCCCACGTGGTCCTCGTGGGCGTGTGTCAGGAGGATGCCGCGCACTTCGGCGGCGCGCTCCTCGATGTACGACAGGTCCGGGATGACGAAGTTCACCCCGAGCGATTGCTCCTCCGGGAACAGCAGGCCGGCGTCGATGACGACGAGGTCGGTGCCGTGGCGCAGGACGGTGCAGTTGCTGCCGAACTCGCCGACACCCCCGAGCGGCACAATCTGCAGGGGAGCGCGGGGGTGCCTGACGTGGTCGGTCCGTGTCGTCTTGGTCACGGCGGAGATTATAGGGCGCTCAGGGCTCGGAGGAGCGTCAGGAAACCTCCGACCGGGATCTCCTCCGGGCGGGCGCGCGGATCGAGCCCGGCACCACGGATGAGCTCCGCCGCGGCGGCAGGCCCGATCGATTCGCCCCCCGGCCGCTGCAGCCGCGCCAGGTTGTTGAGGAGCGTCTTGCGTCTCTGCGCGAAGGCCGCGCGCAGGAGCGTTTCGAGAGTGAAAGAGACCGCGACTCCGGACACGAATCTCTCCACGTCGGAGTGATGCAGGGTCAGACGGACCAGCTCCGACTCCACTTTCGGGATCGGCCGGAAGGATCCCGGCCGGAGACGCAGGAGGGTCTCGACCCTGGCGCGCGCCTGGCAGAGGACCGAGAGCCCTCCGTACGACTTCCTTCCGGGGGGCGAGGCGATCCGCTCGGCGACCTCGCGCTGCACCAGGACCAGGAGATCGTCCAGGAGCGTGCTTTCGTCGATGAGCCTCAGGATGATCGTCGTAGCGATGGAGTAGGGAAGATTGGCGATGACCCGCGCCCGCCGCGCCGCCGTCACCCCGATGCGGCTCAGGAGCGCCGCGAGGTCGAGCTCCAGGACGTCCGCCTGGACGATCTCGACCGACGGCGAGACGCGCATCTCCTCGCAGAGAGGCGCGGCCAGGTCGGGATCGATCTCGATTGCCACGAGCCGCGCGACGCGGCCCGCGAGGCGGTGTGTCAGGACGCCGCGACCCGGGCCGATCTCGAGCACGAGATCGTCCGGCCGGGGGCGGAGCGCGGCGACAATCGTATCGGCCGCCCCCTGGTTGATCAGGAAATTCTGCCCCAGGCGCCTGACGGGACGGAACCGATGAGGGGTGTCGCGCATCTTATGTCGTTGCCAGCCGGGATGTCGCGCGGTCGATGGGGTGGCGAGATATGCCGATCGGGCGCGGGTTTATTGGTTCGAGCGCCTCGCCTATGGTATAAGAGCGCGGCCCAACGTGCTGGCGTCGGGACCCTGGAGAGCTGATGAGCAAAAATATTCTGACGCTGACGAACGGCAACTTCGAAGCGGAGGTCAAAAAGCCAGGAGCGCCCATCCTGGTCGATTTCTGGGCCGAATGGTGCGGTCCCTGTCGCATGGTCGCCCCCGTCCTGGAGAAGCTCGCGGACGAGCTGGACGGCAAGGTGCGGGTCGGCAAGGTGAACGTCGACGACGAGAGCGGTCTCGCCGGCCGCTACGGCATCCAGAGCATTCCCACGCTTCTTCTGTTCAAGGACGGCAAGGTCGTCGACCAGTACATCGGGGCGACGACGCGCGATGTCCTCGTCAAGATGCTGCAGAAGCACGGAGTCTAGCCTCTTACCCCCCTCAAACCACCTTCGATCCACCGCGCACCGTCGTGATCGTCAGACTGCCGTCCTGCAGGTCGGCCACGACCGTGCGTCCGTGGTCGCCCCCGACGTCCGTGGCGATGATCTCGACGCCGGCCTCCCGCAGGGCGCCGAGGGCGGCTTCGATGTTCTTGTCTCCCACGGTAGGGCGGTCCTTGTGCGCGTCGTAGGTGAACATGCGCGAGCCCCCGGTCACCTTGGCGAGGAGCGCCGCCCGCTTCGCGCCGAGACGGATCGATTCGGCGACGACGGCGGCGACCGCGGTGGTCGCGTAGCGACCCGCGTGGTCGGACGACCCTTTCGGCGGCGCGGGCAGCAGGATGTGCGCCATCCCGCCCACGCGGACCCGCGGGTCGTACACGAACACGGCCACGCAGGACCCGAGACCGTGGATGGCCAGACGGGCCGGCGCCTCCGCGACGCGCAGCTCCCCCGCGCGCAACGCTTTCATCCGGGTCACCGCCGGCCCACCCGCGCGGCGGGAGCGCGATGGACCTGGGCGCGGCTGAGGACAACAAGAGCGGAGGGGTGGGGGAGAAAGAAGATCGACCCCTTGAGCCCGCTCGCCGGCTCGTGCACCTGGCTCGCCAGAACGACGGCGCTGTCGGCGAAGGCGGCGAGCTCGATCAGGAGATGATCGGTCACGGCCCCGACCATGTCCACCGCCAGGCCCGGGATCGACGGAAGCAGGCTGACGCCCAGCAGATGGCTCAGGGCGTTGAGGTAGGCGCAGGCGAGGATGTTGCCGATCTCCATCAGCGCCGAGCGCTCCATGTCGTTCAGGGTGTGGCCGTCGCCGGCGCCCGACGGTGCCGCGTGCGCGCGCGGCACCACCAGGCCGAGGAGAATCGGCACCTGCTCGCGCCTGAACACGACCAGGAGATTTCCCCGCGCCTCGCCGTAGACCTTGAGGGAGAGGGCGCACACGACGCGCGACGCTCCACCCGCCATCTCCTTGACCTTCTCCAGAGGGAGCACCCTGGCCCAGGGGACAGCCAGGCGCAGCGGACGCCCGAGAATCTGGCTCAGCGCGGTGGCCGCATTGCGGGCCCCGGCCTCGCTCAGGACATGGAAGCGCCTCATGTCGCCCAGGGGAGCGTTGCGACGGGGGGCTCGGTGCGGCGCCGGCCGGACGGTCCTGTTCCCGCGCCTCCGCCTCGCCGTCGTCATGGCTGCCACGAGGTGCGCGTGAGGTTGATCGGGTCGACGATGAGGGCGATCTGGCCGTCGTTGAGGATGGCGGCCCCGGAATACTGGGGCAGGAGCTCCAAAGGGTGCCGCAATGGCTTCACCACGATCGGCTCTTCACCGAGGATTTCGTCCACGCCGAGCGCGTAGGTGCGTTTGCCGACCTGGTATTGCAGAGCCGGGAAGGCGTCGGGGAAGGGGGCCGCGCGGTCTCCGGCCAGCACGCCGCCCAGGGGGAGCACGGTCACCAGGTCGTCCCCGCGCCGCAGCACACGCTCTCCCTGGCTGGCCTGCACGACGTCCCGGCGCACCTCGAAGGTCGCCTGCACGGCGGAGACCGGGACGGCGAAGACGCCTCCCGCTGCGCGGCACAGGAAGGCGCGCGTCACCGTGACTGTCGACGGCAGGTCCATCTCGAGACGCGTCCCGCTGCCGGTCTGCGAGCGGATGATCAGGTGCCCGCCCAGCTTCTGCACGCGCATGCGCACCACGTCCATCCCGACCCCACGCCCCGAGATGTCGGTCGTGCGTGTGGCGGTCGAGAAGCCCGGGATGGTGACCAGCATGAGCGCTTCATCGTCCGACAGGCGCATTGCGACCTCGCGCGACAGGTAGCGGCGCTCCACCGCGACCCGCCGCAGCGCCTCGGGATCCATACCTCGGCCGTCGTCCGACACCGCCAGGCAGACACGCTCGTCCCGGCGCGACAGATCGATCTCGATCCGGCCCCGCACCGGCTTGCCGGCCCCGCGCCGCTCCTCCGACCCCTCGACGCCGTGGTCGATGCAGTTGCGCAGGATGTGCTGCAGGGGGTCCATCATCTCCTCGAGGGTCGAGCGATCGAGCGACACCTCGGTGCCGCGCACGACGAGATCCACCTCCTTGCCGAGCCTCGAGGCCAGCTCGCGCACCGCACGCTCGAGACGCGGGACGATCGAGGAGAACGGCAGCAGCCGGATCGTCATCACGTCGTCCTTGAGCGTGTCCACCGTCCGGCCGAGTCCGGCAAGGATTTCGGCCGCCACCGATCCCGGGTCGGCCTCCAGCGCCCGCTTCAGACGCTCGCGATCCAGGATGAGCTCGCCGATCCCGTCGAGCAGGCGATCCATCCTCTCCGTAGGAACGCGGATCGAGCTGATCGTCTCGGCGCGAACAGGCGCCTCGCCCGCCTCCTCGTCCCGGCGATCGGGAAGGGTCCTCCTGGGGGCCAGGCGTCTCTCGGAGTCCTCTGCCGGGTCTTCGGGTGGAGCCGCCGGGGTCACCTCGCAGGCGGCGACGTCCGCCAGGCCCCCCGCCACGGACGCCACCCGATCGGCGGCGATCCGCGAAGCCAGCACGATGCGCAGACGTCCGTTGAACTTGCCGGTCGCCAGGATCTGCGGCGCCGGCGAGACCTCCAGCACCTGGCCGTGCTCCTCCAGCCGCTTGAGGATCACCATGGCCCTGGCGCCCGGCAGGGGTGCGCCCTGCCGGATGGCGATGTCGACCAGGAGACGCGGGCGCGTGTCGGAGGCGTCCGCGGGTGCCGCGTCCGGGCCGCGGGCGTGGCCCGCCGCATCGGCGGCGGCTGACGCCGGCGGCCGAGGTGGATTTTCGGGAGGGGAGTGCAGGAGGCGGATCTGACGTCCGATCTCGTCGCCCGACGGCATCTCCTGGCGCGAGACCAGCGTGTCCACCTGCGCGGACAGGTGATCGTTCGCGCGCGTCAGGAGATCGATGGAGGCGGGTGTGGGAGCGGAAGCGCCGTCCCGCCACTGGTGCAGGAGATCCTCCATGGCGTGCGCCAGGGAGGACATTGCGGAAAAGCCCATGGCGGCCGCCATCCCCTTGATCGAATGCGCGTGCCGGAACAGGTCGTTGATCTCATCGCGCTGCAGCGGAGTGGACCGGGCGCGAGTCAGAAGCGCGGCCTGTCCCTCGATGTGCTCGCGCGCTTCGGAGATGAAGAGGTCGAGAAAGTCGGGGGTTTCCAACGCCGCTCCTATGGAGCGGCGGATCCGCCGCCGGCGCCGGGAAGGACCTTGGCGAGGACCTGGAGGACGCGGTCGGACGTGAACGGTTTGACGATGAAATCCTTGGCGCCGGCCGAGATCGACTCGACGACCAGGGCCTCCTGCCCCATGGCGCTGCACATGACGATGACCGCCGCCGGATCGACCTTCAGGATCTCGCGTGTCGCCTCGATGCCGTCCAGCTGGGGCATGACGATGTCCATGGTCACGAGCTCGGGGTTGAGCTCGCGGAAGCGGGCGATCGCCTCTCGGCCGTTCGATGCCTCGCCGACGATCTCGTAGCGCCCGCCGGCGTTGACCAGGATGTCCTTGATCATGGAGCGCATGAACATCGCGTCATCCACGACCAGCACTCGGATCGCCATCAGTTCTCCTCGTCCAGGGTCCCGGACGAACGCGGCCGGAAGCCCTTGCGAATCGTTTCCTCGACCCGCGACACCAGATCCGGCAGGGAAAGAAGGTTCAGGAGCCGGTCGCCGACGGCGAGGCGGGCCCGCAGCCACGAGGCGGCTCCGCCCGGACCGGGTCCGGATTCCGCAACACCGGACGCCACGTCCACCTCGCCCCGGACCAGGATGCCCAGATGCTCGTAGGGAAGGGCCAGCACCACGCCGAACTCCTCCATCCCCGACCCCTCGGGTGGCGCGGGAGCGCCGTAGGGCGGCCGTGTCTCGCCGGCCGCGAGCAGGCGCTCCAGATCGATGAGGGTCACGACCCGGCCGTGCACCTCGGCCAGCCCGGCGATCACGTCCGGCGCGCGCGGGACCGGCCGGACGCCGCGCAGTCTCGCCACCTCGCGCACGTCGCTGGCCATCACGCCGAACCACTCGCTGAGCGACTCGAAGGTGATGATCGGTTCCAGCACATCGCCCTCCCGGAGGATCCTACCCGACCTTGAACACGGCGATCAGGTCTTTCAGCGTATCCGACGTCTTGGCCAGCTCCTGCGCCGAGGCCGACATCTCCTGCATGGAGGCCGTCTGCTCCTCGGTGGCCGCCGAGGCCTCCTCGGTGCCGGCGGCATTGTCCTCGGCGATCTTGGCGATCTCCTCGATAGCGCGCACCAGGCTGTCGGCCCCTTTCGCCTGCGTCTCGGTGAGGGCCGAGATCGCCTCGATCCGCTCCATGCTCGTGAGCACCGTCTGGACCATCGACTCGATCGAGGTTCGTGCCTGCAGCAGCACGCCCTTCCCCTCGCGCGCCGACTGCGTGCTGTCGGTCATGGAGGCGATGACCTCGGTCGATTGCGAGTTGATCTCCTTGGCGAGGCGGGAGATCTGGTCGGCGAACTTGCGCGATGCGTCGGCCAGCTTGCGGATCTCCTCGGCGACCACCGAGAAACCCCGGCCGTGCTCGCCGGCGCGCGCGGCCTCGATGGTTGCGTTCAGGGCCAGGAGGTGCGTCTGCTGCGCGATGTGAGTGATGAAGTCGACCGACTCGTTGATGCGCAGGGCGCGGTCCTTGAACCCCTCCACGGTCGTCGTGGCGCGCTCGATGCGGGAGACGATTTCCGCCACCTTGCTCGAGGCGCCCGTCATCTGCTCGCCCGCGGTCCGGGCCCGCTCGCCGGCCTCCTTCGAGGCGTGCGCGGCGAAACGCGCCTTCTCCGAAATCTCCTCGATGGACACCGCCAGGTCGCGTGTGATCGACGACGTCTTGTTCACCATGTCGGCCGTCCCTTCGGCACCCTTGGCGATGTTCTGCATCGTCGAGGAGATCTCCTCGGTGGTGGCGTTCATCTCCTGGGCCGTCGCCGAGAGGCTCTGGGCCGATTCGAAGATCTGCTCGCTGACGGCGCGCACCTCGGTGACGATGTTGAACAGACTCTGCAGCATCGTGTTGAACGAGCGGGCCACCTCGCCCACCTCGTCCGTCGTGCGCACCGCGACCTTGCGGGTCAAATCGCCGTGGCTGATGACGGCGCTGACCGACGCCAGCTCGCGCAGGTGCCGCGTGAAGTACTTCGACAGCACCACCGCGGCCACCAGCCCGATCAGGATTTCCGACGAGACGTAGCCGACCAGGTCCCACAGGGAATAGTCGCTCGGGGGCGTGAACACGAAGTTGGTGATGATGAACAGGAACGTCGTGATCAGGAAGGCGAGCGCGAGCTTCAAGCGCATGCGCGGGCCTCCACGGCACCGGGCAGGCGCCGGTAGACGCGGTCGCGGGCGCTCGTGACTTCGAACTGTCCGCGCGCCTCGCCGAACAGACGCTCCACCCGTCCGAGGACGAGGTAGCCTCCGGCCGACAGAGCCCGCGCGAAGCGCGACAGGGTGAGGGCCTGGTGCTCGAGCGAGAAGTAGATGAGGACGTTCCTGCAGAGGAGCAGGTCGAGGTCACGGCACTCGATCGGATCGAGAAGGCTCTGCCGCTCGAACTTCACCATGCGCTTCAGGCGCGCGGACGGGGTGGCGTTGCCGTCGGCGCGCACCTCGAAGTGCCGCGCCGCGTCGCCCGGCGAGGCGCCCAGGAGCGAGCGCGCCGGAAATACGGCGGCGCGGGCCAGTTCCAGCGCACCCTCGTCGATGTCGGTGGCGGTGATCCGCACCTGCGTGGGAGCGGTCTCGGCACCTGCCGCCGGAGCATCGTGCCGATCGAGTGCGGAGGCGAACAGGGCGGCGAGGGAGTACGGCTCCTCGCCCGTGGCGCAGCCGGCGCTCCAGGCCGCGATCCGGTGACGCCGGGCACTCGACCGCCGCAGGAGATCGGGCACGACCCTCTCCTCGAGGAACGCGAAGCAGGCTCGGTTCCTGAAAAAGCCGGTGACCTTGATCGACAGCGCCTTCTGCAGCCGTCCCAGCTCTTCGGGATGGCGGCGCAGGTAGCGCGCGTACGCCTCGATCCCCGGAAGCCTCAGGGCCCGGATGCGCACCAGGAGCCGCCTCTTGAGGTAGCTCTCCTTGTAGCGCGACAGGTCGAGCCCGTGCTGCTCGATCAGATGACGGTGGATGGCCTGCCAGGGCTGGCCGATCTGCGTCTCCATGCTCACGATCGCGCGCGCACCGGAGCAAAGTATAGGTTCCGGTTACAGGAGCGTCAACAACGTGGTGCCGAGAGTGTGGTTCTTGATGTCTGGAAGCGTCTGCGACCCGGTTGACAGGTCAACCACCCTGGGGTCAGTTTCCAGGGCTTTGTGACGTCGATTAGAACGCCCGGGCGAGGTTGTGGCGGGTATTGGAAGGAAGGAGGGGTGTGGTCCAGAGGCGGCGGTAGAGGGAGGACCAGACGCCGGGGAGCTTCAGTCGGTGAAAGAACAGGCGGTGTGACAGCAGCCGCTTC